>CAZZGM010000113.1:5540-8832 GCA_964653955.1 uncultured Bifidobacteriaceae bacterium
ACCGTCGGCGCGGTCACGGCACCGTTGGTCCCCGGTGTCCATGCTAGCACTTCGGCCACCAGCGAGTCTTTTGCCGGCGAGACGAGATGCACCGACATCCGTTCGTTGAGCCAGCCGGGATGGCCGAACGTCCAGGGTTCGAGGTGGGCGTTCTGGAGGCCCCAGGCAGTGGTTTCCCTGACCACCCAGTCCGAGGCGTCCTTCAGGTTGGGCGAACCCGTCAACCGTGGACCGTACACATCGGTGAGCACGTGCAGCGTCTGCATCACCTTCGAGTTGTCGGTGGCTTCACGGCGAATCTTCCAGTAGATGTCGGCGTCCACGCGCTCCTGCGCGCCCAGCGATGCCGTGGCGGCCAGTGCGACGAGAGCGAGGAGTGCCCGTCGGTGTGTGTGCATCATCGTGTCCTGTCCTTTTCGGCGTCCCGACTCAGTGTCTCATCGTCCAGCAGTTCCCGGGCGGCGGCCCGTGCCAGCATGTGCGACGACACGGGCAGGGTGGCAAACAGCAGCGCCACGATGGCCCCGGCCCGCCATGTCCATGCCCATGTGCCGCCGGCGAGTGCCGGGCCCGCCAGCACCATGCCGAGCGCCAGCGTCCCGGCTTTCGTGGCCGCGTGTTGCCGTGCCAGTGCATCGGGCAGCACAAACAGCCCGAGCGCGGCAATGACCAGCAGCGCCGCACCCGCGAGCATCAGTACGTCTCCGGCGATGTTCATTTGCGGTGCTCCATCGCCGACCGCTCGATGATACGCGCCCACGCAACCGTCCCGACGAAGCCGACCATGGCCAGGCCCATGGCCACGTCCATGAACAGCGGACGCCCCGTGGACAAGCCGGCCGCCGTGGCCAGCGCGATGTTGGCGGCCAGCACCAGATCCAGCGCAATCACCCGATCGGCCTGCGTCGGTCCCAGCAGCAGGCGAGCCGACGCCAGCGCCAGCGCAATCAAGGCCGCCGCCACGAGCAGGGTGACCGTCACGCCGCACCTCCGGGAAACACCACGCGCAGCGGCCGCTCGAAGCGGTTGTGGATGTCGGCAATCACCCCTGCGGGATCGCGGCCGTTCAGCACGTGCAGCAGCAGCTCCTGGTGTTCGGGGTCGAAGTCGATGACCGTCTCGCCGGGCGTCAGCGTGACGAGGCAGGCCAGCAGCGCCGCGCCCGTGACGCTGACGCCTTCGTATCGCACGCGTACGATGCGCGGTTCGGGACGGATGCGCGGACTGACAATGGTCCACGCCGTCGACAGTCCTCCTGACACCACCTGCATCAGGAACACGCCCAGCAGCACGATTGCCTGTCCAATCCGCTCCATCGTCATCGTCCTGCCATGAGAAACGCCGCGGCCTGCATGGTGACGCGCAGCATGGGTTCCGGCCACAATCCCATCACCAGTGTCAGTGCGGCAATGGCCACGGCTACGCCCACGGCCGGCCACTGCGCGGTGAGCGATGCCGGCTGCCAGCCGGGCAGCGGGTGCGGCTTCCAGAACGCTTCCATCCAGATCTTCACCATCGAGTACAAGGTGAGCGCGCCCACCAGCAGCGCCGCGGCCGCCCAGGCGACATGACCGAGCGCGAGGCTTTCGCGCACGATCAACAGCTTGGCCCAGAATCCCGACAGCGGCGGGATGCCCACCAGCGCCAGCGCCTGCGAGAGAAACAGCACGCCGAGCCACGGCCGTGCCTCGCGCAGCCCGCCAATCCTGCGCAGATCGTAGCTGCCGGCACAGTGACAGACGATGGCGGCAATGAAGAACAGGTTGGCTTTGACGAAGCTGTGGTGCACGGCAAACACGAACGCCCCCGTTGCGCCGCCGGGACTGTCCAGCGCGATGCCCAGCAGCATGTAGCCCACCTGGCTGATGCTGTGAAACGCGAGGATGCGCCGCATGTCCCAGTGATGGGCGGCGCCCAGCACTCCGGTCACCATCGTGGCCACGGCAATCCAGCCCAGGGACTCACTCGTGAGCGGCGCCACTACGTTCAGCACACCGGCGTGTGTGCGCAGCAGGGCATAGACGCCCACCTTCGTGCCCAGCGCCGCAAAGAGCGCCAGCACCGGCGCGGGCAGCGTGTGGTACGTCGCGGGCAGCCAGGCCGAGAAGGGGAACGCCGCCGCCTTGAACAGGAACCCCGTGAACAGCAGCACGGCCGCCGGCAGCAGGCGATCGGGAGGCTGCAGGCGCGCGGCCTCGGCAATGGCGCCGAAATGCAGGTGTCCCGTGACGGTGTACACCAGCACCACGCCCAGCAGCACCAGCAGCGTGCCGGCCACGTTCAGCACGAAGTAACGCAGGGCGGCATCGAGTTGCCGCCGATGCCGGCCGAGGGCCAGGAGTCCCAGCGACGCTACCAGCACCAGTTCGAACCAGACATACAGGTTGAACAGGTCCGCTGTCAGGAACGCGCCGCACGAACCGGCAAGAAACGCGAGCACCAGTGGCGTGAGCAGCGGTGAGGGTGGCGCGGCGTCGGTTTCGCCGTGCTGGAACACCAGCACCGCCACGCCCATGATGGCGGCCACCAGTACGAACCCGGCGCCCAGCGGGTCGGCTATGAACGTGATGGCGAACGGCGCGTCCCAGCTCCCCATGTTCGTGGCCATGGGGCCCTGGCGGACGACGGCGGCCATGAGCGCGATGGCCGCGCCCAGCAATCCGGCAGCGCCTGCCAGACCCGCCGCGAGCTGGCGCCGTGGATGGGCCGACACGAGCGTACACACCAGCGCTGACACGAGTGGTATCAGCACTGGTGCCACCACCAGACCGTGCATCGCCTCAGGCCTCATCGTCCAGGATGGCGGGCAGACCGTCGGGCCGCATGGGCGGCTCGGCGGCCGTCAGTTGCGTCACGTCGGTGGTGCGGAACTGCTGTTGAATGGCCAGCACGAGTGCCAGCGCGAAGCACATCAGCGAGAACCCGATGACAATGGCCGTGAGCACGAGGGCCTGGGGCAGTGGATTGGCGACACTGCCGTTCAGGGTGGTGGCGCCCGCTTCGATGAACGCCGGCTGACCGTTGTTGAATCGTCCGGCACCGAGCACGACCAGATTGGCGCCCGTGCTGATGAGCGACACGCCAATCACCACACGCAGCGCGTCGCGTGCGAGCGTCAGGTAGACGCCGGCGGCCACGAGAGCGCCGGCGGCAATGGCGGCGGCCCAGATCATGGCTGCGGCTCCTCGTCCAGCTCGATCATGCGCGCGGCCACGCCACCCAGTGCGCCCCACACCGTGAGGTACACGCCAAGGTCGAACACCAGCACCGTCGACACGGCCACCGACGTGAA
>CAZZGM010000114.1:0-8646 GCA_964653955.1 uncultured Bifidobacteriaceae bacterium
GCACCCGGCTGCCGGCGCAGGACGTGGAACGCCATCACGATGTCGTCGGCCTCGGGACGCGGCAGCGCGAAATAGAGCTGCGTATCGGCCAGCAGCGCCGGCTGCTTGAACTCCACGTCGAGACTGCTGGCTCCCTGCAGCAGGTCTTTCTTGAACAGGTAGTGCCACAACGTTTCGACGTACCACTCCGCGCTGACACTGCCGGCGGAGTTGAGCATCATCGGCTCGATGAGTTTCGTCCGCGTCTCCAGCACCGCCGTCAGCGCCTCACCTGCCGCACCCACCACGCGACGCACATCCTTTGCCCGCAAGCGTTTCATGGCGTCGATCTTATCCGCCCCGATCGCGTCAGCGTCCGATCAAATGACCACCAGCACGCTCACACGTCGTCGACAAACGACACCGGCTGGCGAAGCGCGCGCACGGCCGCGGATCCTCGTAGAATTGCGGGGCAATGCCGCTCATCCGCCTGGCCCGCCTGGCCGTTGTCGCGCTGCTGGCCCTGTCGGCCATCTCAGGGGCGCGCCAGCCCGCACCCGACTACGATTTGCTCATCAGGGGCGCGCGCGTGCTCGACGGCACCGGCAACCCGTGGTTCCCCGCCGATGTTGCGGTCAAGGACGGACGTATTGCCGCGGTCGGCCGCGTCGGCAACGTCACCGCCACCACCACCATCGACGCCGCCGGGCAGTACCTGGCACCCGGCTTCATCGACATCCACTCACATGCCGACGATGGCGCGCGTGAGTCGGGCGGGTTTCGGGACACCCGGCGCGAACGGCGCGCGGCGCCCAACCTGGTGTCGCAGGGCATCACGACGGCCGTGGTCAATCAGGACGGACGTTCGCCGTGGCCCATTGCCAGCCAGAAAGCGCTGCTCGAAAAACACGGCATTGGCGTCAACGCCATGCTGCTGGTCGGGCACGGCACCATCCGCCGGCGCGCGATGGGCGACAACGTCCAGCGCGAAGCGACGGCGGCAGAAGTCGAACAGATGCGCACGCTGCTGCGCGAAGGCCTGAGCGAAGGCGCTGCCGGGCTCTCTGCCGGCCTCGAGTATGAACCCGGCCGCTGGAGCACCACCGGCGAACTCGTCGCACTCGCGGAGGAACTGGCCGCGGCCGATGGCGTCTATATCTCGCACGAACGCAGCGAGGGCAGCGACCCCATGTGGTACGTCCCGAGCCAGGACGGCCCCGGGCCGCCCACGCTGCTCGATGCCGTACGCGAAACCATCGAGATTGGCGAGCGGACGGGCGCACGCGTTGTGGCATCGCACCTGAAGGCCAAAGGCGCCAACTACTGGGGATCCGCGGCGGCAGCGGTGGGGCTCATCCAGCGCGCGCGAGACCGTGGCGTGGATGTGTGGGCCGATCAGTATCCATATCCCACCAGCGGCACGGACGGCTCCACGGTACTGATTCCCGCCTGGGCCATCCGCACCACGGGCGGCGTCGACCGCGCCGCCATGCTGAAGCGTGTACTCGGCGACCCGCCCACGGCCAAACAACTGCGCGCCGACATCACACACGAAATCCAGCGGCGCGGTGGCGCGGACGGCATTGTCGTCTACGAGTTCACCGACAAGTCGCTGTACGGCAAGACGCTGGCGGAGGTCGCAGCGGGGTGGAAGCTGGACCCCATAGAAGCCGCCATCCGCATCCAGCTCGAAGGACTCGACCGGCCCGGCGGCGCCCGCATGCGCGGCTTCTCGATGGACGAAGTCGACATGGAGGTCATCGTCCGGCAGCCCTGGGTGGCCACGTCCACCGACGGCGGCATTGCCCTGCCCGAGGATGGCCCCGCCACACACGCACGCTTCTACGGCAGCTTCACGCGCAAGATTCGCCGCTACGCCATCGAACGCGGCGTCATCACGCTGGAACATGCCGTGCGTGCCGCCACGTCACTGCCGGCGCGGATCATGCGCCTGGACGATCGGGGATTCATCCGGCCAGGCATGGCCGCCGACCTCGTGGTGTTCGACCTTCAGCGCATTCGCGATACGGCCACGTTCTTCGAGCCGCACCAGCACTCGGAAGGTATCTCGCACGTGTTCGTGAACGGTGTGGCCCGCGTCACGGATGGACGCATCGTGGAGGCGCTGCCGGGACGCGTCATCACACCGGCGCGCCCCTGACGCAGAGACGGGGCCGGACAGGCAAATGGGCATGGCCCCGCGCCAGCGGTGCGCGGGACCATGAGTCAGATGAAGGAAACGTGCCGCGACTACTGCGGCCGGGCGAGTCCCAGACCGGGCAGCGTGCCCTGCGCGCTCACGAGCTGATTGGCGAGGTGGTTCACCACCACCGCATCATTGCGCAGGGCGCTCAGGTAGGCCGCGCGCAGCAGCTGTTCCCTGCGGCCGCGCAGCGTGTTGGTAATGCCCTCGCGCACCTCGGGTGAGGTGAGGTCACGCTGGCCCGCGGGCTCCTTGGCAATCAACAACACGATGGTGTGCGCACCACCCTGGCTCACCATCGTCACCGTTCCGGGCGTGGCCTTCAGCACCGCGTCGCGCAGTGCCGACGGCGCCTGCCGCAGAGCGGAGACGGGGACGAAGCCCAGGTTGCCACCGCGCGGCGCCGTTTGCGGATCCTCGGAGAAGGAGGCCGCCAGTTCGTCGAACGCGTCGCCGGCCTTCAGCCGCTCCATCAGCATCTGGGCCTTGGCCGTGGCTTCCTGCGGCGTGGCCGCGTCGTTGCCAGTGCGGTTGGCCACCTGCGGATCGCGCGTCGGCGTCACCACGATCTGCGCGATGTGGTAGGCGTCTTCCGGACGATTGAACTGCTCGCGGTTGGCGTTGAAGAACTCGGTGACGTCCTGCTCGGCCACCGTGATCTTCGACGACACTTCCTGCTCGAGCAGCTTCTCCACCGTCATGTCGCGGCGCAGGCCGTCGCGCATGTCGGCCGCGGTCAGGTTACGGTTCTTGAGTTCCTGCTGGAAGTCCTCTTCCGGAATGTCCCGGCGGCCTTCGTTGTAGGCGGCATCCAGCTCCTCGTCCGTGACCGCGACGTTCAGGTCACGCGCCTTCGCCAGCAACAGCTCCTGGACGATGAACTCGTTGAGCAGCGCCAGTTTGGCCGTCATCGCCTCGTCGTCGGAGGGCGGCGGCGTGAGCTGCGCGCCACGGCGGTAGGTCTTTTCGATGGCGTCGCGCCTGACCTCGGCGCCGTTGACGACGGCCCAGACATCGGGCGAAGACGGCGGTGCCGAAGTGGCGGGGGTGGTGGACCGGCAGGCTCCGGCCAGGACCGCCGCAGTCAGCACGAACAGGAGTGGTTTCATCTCGACCATTGTATGCGGAAGGCCGTCGAGCTCAGGCCAGCCGCTCCGGTTCCAGGACTTCTTCGGTCACCATTCCACCCTTCACCGACACGTAGTAACACTTCGCGCCGGCGCGGGCGCTGACCACCCGTTTTACCTCGTTGTCCTCGAAATAAATCCCGGCGTCGTTGTCGCAGGCGTATCCCGGCTTCATGTCACCACTGCCAATCAGCTTCTGGTACAGCGGACGGCGGCCCGGTTCGGCGTCGTAGTGTGGAGAGTGGCTGCCACGGAGAAAACCAAGGCACTTGACGATGGTCAGGTCCTTCGGACGCGAGTCCGTGGTGCCCTCTTCGAACCAGCACAACGATCCGGCGCTGGCGCCGCCCAGGACAATGCCCCGGTCCCACGCCTGCCGCAGGATGACGTCAATGCCCTGCGCCTGCCAGATGGCCTGCTGGTTGAGCGTGTTGCCGCCCGAACAGACAATGCCGTCGACCGACAGCAGCACGTCTTCCCACGAGCGCGGCTGGCGCGTGCTGGCAATGAAGCTGATCTGGTGCGAGGCCTCGACGTCCAGCGGCGCGCAGTTCTGGTACCACGAGATGATGCTCTGCGGCGAGTCGCCGGCAGCCGTGGGCAGGAACAACAGCTTCGGGCGCCGCTTGCCGGTGAGCTGCGCCATGTACCGGAGGTAGGTGGTATTGAAGCCGCCGCCGGCAATCAGGATGCGCCGGGTCGCCGCCGAAGGCGGAGCCTGAACGCCGCGCCGGGTGTCGTCCGACGCGGCATTCACGGGCGGCACACCCAAGGCAAAGGCACCCAGCACCGACGAGGCGAGGAAGTCCCTGCGATTCATGCCGCGCATTCTACTCCGGGCGCTTGAACAGGCCGACGTACACCGCCTTGCCGAGCACGTGCCCTTCCATTGCCTTCCATACGGCACTGCGCACGACCCAGGGATCGTCGCCTACCGGCACGTCCAGCTTCGTGTCGAGTGCAAACACCTCGAACGTGTAGTGGTGCATGGGACCGGTTGCCGGCGCGCCCGGACCACGATACACAGGACCGCTGGCGCTGATCTGACGGCTGCCGTCCGGCAGCTCCGCGCCCTTCGGCACACCTTCGGGAAGACCGGTGGCCGAGCCCGGGATGTTCCACACCAGCCAGTGCACCTGATCCTCGGTGCCGCGGTTGCGCGCCACGTCGGGATCGCGCATGTGCAGCACGAAACTCTCGGTGCCGGGCGGGACGTTGAGCCAGGTCAGCTCCGGCGACACCTGTTCGCCGGCCTGGCTGTACTTCACGGGGATGACGCCGCCATCGGGAAACGCGGACGTCTTGAGTTCCATGGCCGGCGGACGCATCTGGCCGGCCTGGCCCGAAAGCATCTGCGGCGCGAGAGTCAGAGCAAAGGTGAGCGAGAGTGCAAGGATTCGCATGGGCCAAGAGCATATCGCCCATTGCGTTCGCTTGCATCCCCGCGAGTCATCGGTTAACGTCGCGCCAACGCATGGATGACCTTGAACATTCCCTCCGCAACCTGACCCTCGCCCCCTACATCGTCAAGGCCATGGCACTCATTGGTGTGCAGCGGCGGAGCGGCAGCAACATGTTCCGGCACCAGCTCAGCACCATGGCCATCCTGCTGGATTACAAAATCGTGGATCCCGTGCTCGTGAAGGCGTCCGTCATCCACGACCTTTTCGAAGACGCCACCGGCCTGCCTGGTGTCACCGAACAGGACATCGTCCGGATCGACGGTGACGGACGCGCCGTGTATGCGCTGGTGATGGAGGTGACCATCCGGACAACGGGCGGCGTGCGGGAACCGAAGGCCGACTACCTGCTGCGCATCATGCGCAATGGCAGCCGCCGCGCCCGGCTGCTGAAGCTGGCCGACCGCATCAGCAATCTCACCGCGTTGGGATTCGTGCACGATGCGGCGTTCGTGCGGAAGTACGTGGACGAAACCCGCGCCTATGTCCTGCCCTATGCCGAGGCCGTCAGTCCGGACATGTTCCGCGAGCTGAACGACCTGGTGGCCAGCCGCGAATACGGCATCTCCACGACTCGCTCCGCGGCATCGTAAGGTAGCCGCGCGTTACTCCTCTTCGACGAACGACTCCGCCGGCATGGGAAGCGCGGCCAGCAGGCTGGTCAGTGCCAGGATGACGAGGCCAAGCGTCAGTTCGAGGCCGCCAACGCGCCGCAACTGCCCCGCCGCCACATCGTCAGTTGGAAGGGCCGGCGCAACGCGCCGCCAGTTCCACGCCCCGCACAGGCCGGCCAGCACAAACATCCCCACTTTCAGCAGCAGCGTGCGTCCGTAGGAGGTGGACGTGAGGTTGTCCCACGAAGCCACGTGAGCGACCGCGGCCAGCGCTCCCGACAGCGCCGCCACGGCCACGGCCATCACGGCAACCGGACTGAAACGTTCGACGGCACCGGCAAGGGCCGCCCGGCGCGGTGCCCCGGCCGGTTCACAGACCAGCGTGCGGCCCACCGTCCACATGAGCATGGCCAGCGTTCCCATCCACAGGCCGGCCGCCGCCACGTGCACGGCGTGAATGGGCACCATGATCCAGGCCCGTTCGGGGAACGCACCGGCATGTCCGGTGAGTGCGGCCGCGGCGGCGGCACCAAGGGCGAGCGGTAACAGGAAGACGGATGCCGCGCGGCGGCGCGTGGCGATGGCAGCCACCGCCACCGCGAGAGCGGCAGCCGCCTGCCACCGCCAGCCGCGCCCCCACGGCATGTCGAACAACACCGTACGAATGGACGCCGCGGTGATGCCGCCGGCCTCGCCAAACGCCATCTGGACCTGCGCCAGCAGCCGCGCGCCGACGCCGGCAAGCAGGACCAGCGGGGCCGCGACACCGACGGACGCAGGCAGGTGAGGGAACAGGCGTCCACCGGCGGCGGCGCCAAGCGTCAGAGTGAGACCGCAGAGATAGAGGAACGACGCGGCGTGGTACCACCACGCCATCGCCTCGTCGAACACGACGTGTTACCTGGTGGGAGCGTAGGTAAACACGCGCGTGCCGCTGATGACGTGCCCGTCGTTGCCGGCCGTCTTCCAGGTGAGCGTGTGCGGCCCGGCCTGCAGCGGCTCGAGCACGGCGGTGGTGAGCGACTGTTCTTCACCCGCCTCCACGTCGCCGAGTTTCACCGCGCCCTTCGGGCCCTCCAGCGCGAAGCTGCTGACGGCAAGGGCTGGGTTCTGGTTGAACCAGACGGTGATGCGCGCCGGCGACGAGGTAATGGTGGCCTTGTTGGCCGGCTCGCTTTTCCGCACGCCCAGGTGCGCGAAGACAGGGGCAACGGCTCCCACGGCCACACCAGCGACAACCAGCAGCAGTTCACGTCGTGTCGACATCGAATGACTCCCGGCGCTTACGTTATCTGCCAGCCACTCGCGAGTCCAGCGACAGAATGTCGCACCCGCACCCGCTCATGGGCTCTCCTAGCAGGAGACACACCGGTGGTTGTTGACCACGCCGAGGCCTTCGAGCAGCTTGATGGTTTCCGGGAACGGCTCGATGCGCTGGACGGGACCATTGGCCATGTCGATGGTCGTCTGGCCGCTGCGGGCCACCACCTTCGGATCGGCACCTTTCGACAACAGGTACTCGATGAGATCGTTGTCGCCCCGCGAGGCGGCATGGTGCATGGGCGTATAGCCGTTGTGGTCGCGCGCGTTCACGTCGGCGCCCAGTTCCTCGACGAGGAACCGGACCGCCGGCACCCAGCCGTCCGGCGCGTGGCGGTGCGTGTTGCCGGCAAACCCGAGGCCGTAGCCGACGCCCGACGCGGCGTGAATGGGCGCCACGGCGGGTCCGCCCCAAGGCACGGGCGGCAGTCCTGACTTGTCCGGCGCGTTCGGATCCGGACCGCCTTCTTCATAGCGCTCCGGGACTTTGGCGGTGCGGATGTTCGGGTCGGCACCGTAGCGCAGCAGCAGCTGCATGGCCGGCACATCGAGTGTGTAGGCGGCCAGCCAGAACGCGGTGGCACCGGTGCGGTCCACGCCGAGCAGATCGCGGTTGTAGGTGGTGTACCAGAGCGACTTGCGCAGGCGCGCGTTCACGTCCACGCCGGCCTTCAGGAAGGCTTCAGCGAGATCCAGATAGTCGATCTCCTGCTGCATGTAGTGCGCCGGTTGGGGATGGCGGGCCTTGGGCGCCCACTGCATGTTGAGCACGCCGTAGAGCGGCGTGGCGCCGCCGTCGCTCACCAGGCGGACATCCGCACCGCGGTCCAGCAGCCGCTTCGCCAGATCGTAGTGGCCGTTGATGGTGGCCATCAGCAGCGGGCTGGTGCGATCCGCGGCGCTCACCTGATTGATGTCGGCACCGAGATCGAGCAGCGCCAGAGACGTGTCGACACGGCCGTCGCGCGCGGCCAGCAGCAGCGCGGTGAGTCCACCGTGTGCGCCCACCAGATCGGCATAACCCAGCGGCTCGGGTTCGTTGCCGGCGTCGTCGGAAGCCGGCCGCGGTGCACGTGTCGGTGCCGCCGCGGTAATGGGGGTGAGCCCCTCCGCCGTCCGTTCGGCGGCACGCTGCCGTTGAATGGCGGCAATGCGGGCATTGCGGGCGCGGCTGTCGGCCGAATCTTCGCGGTTGCGGGCACTGATATCCACCACCTTGGCCGTGATGGACATGTCGGCACCGCCGGCCACGAGGCTCTTCACCGCTTCGGTACGACCCGCCGCGGCGGCAAACATCAGCGGCGTCTGTCCCCACTCCGGTTCGGTGGCGTTGGCGTCGGCACCACGTTCGAGCAGCGCCGACACGGCCACGGCGTTGCCGGCCGCGGCGGCGAAGTGCAGCGGTTCGACGCCCGTGGTGGAGCGGGCACGGGCATCCGCGCCACGCGCCAGCAACAGCGCCACGACGTCGCCGACGCCTTCCTGCGCGGCCAGATGCAGCGCGGTGTAGCCGCCAAGACGCGTCACCGCCGATACATCGGCGCCGGCATCCAGCAGGCGCGTCACCAGGTCCACGTTGCCCTGGCGCGAGGCCCAGTGCAGCGCGGTGGTACCGTCGCCAAGCGTCTGATTGACCTGTGCGCCTTCGGCCAGCAGCGCCGAGACACGCGCGACGTCACCGCGCCGCGCGGCATCGGCCAGCGGAGCGGAGGGAGCCTGCGCGTCGAGGGCCGACGCGCCCAGGGCCAGCAGCGCCGCTATGGACGCGGCTCTTACGATTCGTGCGCGCATGGGCGACCTCAGAGCGAGAACGTGCCTGTCGAATCGCCGAACTGCTCGACGTCCAGATCGATCATGTGCATGGTCGACAACATGACGTTGGCCATCGGCGTGCCGGCCTCGGCGCGGTGGTGCATGTTGCCCTTCAGCTTGCCCTGCGCGCC
>CAZZGM010000115.1:0-1175 GCA_964653955.1 uncultured Bifidobacteriaceae bacterium
TGGCAGGCACCTCGAAGCGTCGGAAGGAATAGGGGCTCAACTGAACACGGCCGAACTGCAACGCGCGTACCACCGCAATCGTACCTGCAAGGGCGGCGTTCTTCACGTTGCAATGCGGGACACGGTGCGTGCGTGCCCTCCACAGACGACACCCGGACGCAGCGACGTCCGCGTGGATCCGCTCGTGTCGAAGGCTGGTTCGCTCGCCGCCCGGCCGCGGACAAGCGCCAGGGCAACCCGCCGAGACCTCACAGCGGCGCGACGGACTCCTCCTCGAGGAGGCCCAGCACGGTGAGCTGCGCCTTGAGCGCGGTAACCACCGGCGAGGGGGCCGGGCGCAGTGGCGGCCGCGGCTGGCCGGCGTCATACCCAATCAGGTTCAGCGCCGCCTTGAGCGCCGGGACACCGTGCTGCACGCCAATCGTTCGCGCCAGCGGCAGCAGCTCGCGCTGCAGACGGCGGGCGGTGGCCAGGTGTCCTTCGTCCACGAGCCGCAGCAACTCGGCGCACCGTTCGGGCACGAGCCCGGCCAGCGCCAGGACCGCTCCCTGCACGCCCAGCGCACGCGCCGAGTACAGTGAGGTGGCCGATCCACACAGCACCACGAAGCCCTCCGCCGCGGCCGCCAGATAGTCGGCCAGCAACTGCATGTCGTTGCCGCTCTCCTTGATGCCGACGATGTTCGGGTGTTGGCTGAGCAGGCCGACGGCGTCGGCCTGAAGCGTGACCCCCGTGTAGACGGACACGTTGTACAGCAGCACGGGCACGGGCGATGCGTCAGCCACTTCCGTGTAGTGCCGCACGAACACATCCGTCGTCATCATGTTGGTGTAGAAAGAGGGCGTCCTCACCATCACGGCGCTCACACCCAGCGCGGCAGCCCGGCGGCAGGCCGCCACCGTGGCGCGCGTGGACTCTCGCGCCGCTCCGGCCAGCAGTGGGCGATCGGCCGGCACCACCTCACGAACAGCCGTAATCACACGATCGGCCTCATCGTCTTCCAGCTGCGGCGACTCGCCGTTGCTGCCCAGGACCACGAGCCCGCTGAGGGGGGTGGCGAGATAGCGTTCGGCGTTGCGAGCAATGGCCAGATAAACCTCGTGCGGAATCTGAGTCGTCAGCTCGTGAAACGCGAGCGCTGAGATCAGGCAGATGACTCCCTCCGGTGCCTTCTC
>CAZZGM010000115.1:1185-3666 GCA_964653955.1 uncultured Bifidobacteriaceae bacterium
GAGATAGCGTTCGGCGTTGCGGGCAATGGCTGCCGTGTCCACGTCACCATCGGCATCGAACGGCGTGACGAGCGGATGATACAGGCCTTCGAACGTCATGATTGCGGGGTCCTTCCGCGCGGCTGCAGCAGGAGGTTGGTAACCAGCGTGACGGCAACGATGGCCACCGCTGGCGAAAGCGTCCACGGAAACCTCGTCAACGCGTTGACGTCAGCCGCGTCGCGCAGCATCGTACCCCAGGTGGGCAACGTGTCGGGAAACCCCAGCCCGAGGAACGACAGCGACGCCTCCGCCAGAATGAAGGCCGGGAGCAGCACACTGGCCTGTACGGCTACATAACCCACGCACGCCGGCAGGACGTGACGCCAGAACACGCGGCCGTGACCGGCACCGGCGGCACGGGCGGCCAGGACATACTCCCGCTGACGTTCCTGCACGACGATGGCCCTGACGCCGCGGGCGATGAACGGCCAGCCGACGACCACGAAAATGATCATCATCAGAGTGAACACGGCGCGCGTGTCGAGCACCAATGGCAGCGCCGCGCGCAGTGCGACCACGACAAACAGCATCGGCAGCGCCAGGACGAAGTCGGCCGTGCGCATGATGGCTTCGTCGACCCAGCCGGGCGCCATGCCGGCCAGGCCTCCCAGCAACACACCGGCAACGGTGACGCCAAGCACGGCAAACAGCCCCAGCCCGATGGACATGCGCGTGCCCGTCAGCAGACGCGAAAAGACGTCGCGCCCGGAACGATCCGCGCCCAGCAGGAACACGGGATCCGTTTCCTGCGTGCCCCAGGGCAGTGGCACGACACGCGTGCGATCCACCTCGAAGCGCTGCGCCACGCGATCGACCAGGACCACGGGGTGCGCCCGCAACCCTTCCGTGATCCGTGGCGGCATGGGCGGCGCGTGCCAGTAACCGCGGAAGGTCTGCGCCGGATCGTAAGGAGCCAGCCAGGGTGCAATGAGAGCCAGCAGACCGAACACGCCCAGCAGCCAGCGGACACGGCGCGTCATGTCACCGTGTCCCTCGCAGCCGTGGATCCACCACCGCGTGGACGACGTCGGTGATCCATGTGGCCAGTGCCAGCCCGGCACCACCGGCCGCTGCAGCACCTGCTGCAAGATACAGGTCGCGGCCGCGCAGTGCGTCGAAGAGCAGGCGCCCGAGTCCCGGCCACGCCGTCACGACCTCCACCACCAGCGAGCCGCTGAGCAGTGAACCGACCATGAGCCCGTAGACACCAAACACGGGGCCGAGCGATGCCGGCCAGGCATGGCGGCGCAACGCTTCGGCAGGAGACACCCCACGCGCCAGGGCCGCGCGCACGTGTGGTGCCTGCCGCGCCTCGGACAACGCCTGCGACTGCACACGCTCGAGCGTAGCCGCCAGCGGGAGTGCCAGCGCCATGGCTGGTACGGGAAGGTGACGCAGGACGTCCAGCACCCACGCGCCACCGGTGAGCGCCGCCGACGAAGTCATGCCGCCCACCGGCAGCCAACCCGTTCGTGCGGCCAGCAGCACCAGCACGAGCACGCCCACGAGAGGCGGTACCGACAGGCAGATGGTCGAGAGGGCGCGAACGAGCGCGGGGGCAAATCCGTGATCGCGGGTGCCGGTGTACCAACCAGCCGCCATACCCACGGCCGTAGCCAGCAACATGGCGGCCACGGCAAGCACCGCCGTATTGGCCGCACGGGTGCCGACGAGCGACACCACCGGGAGACCGGCGTAGATGCGCGATTCACCAAAGTCCAGGCGCAGCGCCCCGCCTACCCACTGGAGGTACTGCACGCTCAGCGGTCGATCCAGTCCCGCACGCCGGCGCGCTTCCAGCCGTTCGGCTTCCGACACCAGCACCGACCCATCCACATCGTCACCCGGTGCGAGGCGAGTCAGGACGAACGCCGCCGATGCAACGGCCCAGACGAGCAGCAGCGCCAGCAACAGCCGGCGCGCGCAGTAGATCAGCACGCCAGCAGCATTCTATCCCTCAGTTTACGTGTGTGGCGCGTTGCGGCAGGTACGCAATCAACCCGAGCAAGCTCCGGGATCAAGGCGTCACGGCAATGGTGTCGGCCGCCCAGAGCAGCTGCGGGCGCAGAACGGACGGTGTGAGGTTGATGGTGCGGCTGCTGACGCCCATGTAGAGGCGCGGTGCCGCGAAGTAGAGCGCGGGTACCTGCTCGCCAAACACGCGTTGCACCTCGGCGAAGAGCCGCCGCCGTTCGGCCTGATCGCTGGTGGCTGCCTGCTCCAGCATGAGGCGATCGATTTCGGCCTCCCACGCCGTGGCCGGACGGGCCTGGGCCATGTTCCAGATGTGCGCCGGGCCGGAACTCAGCCAGAAGTCTTTCGACAGCGCCGGGTCGAGATCGCTGGCGGTGTAGTTGAAGAAGATGGCCTCGAAGTCACCGCGCAGCATGCGATCGATCAGTACGTTGGCGTCCAGTGGCACCACGTCCACGGCAATCC
>CAZZGM010000115.1:3676-8640 GCA_964653955.1 uncultured Bifidobacteriaceae bacterium
TCCCCACCTTGCGCAGTTCGTCGCGGAGCAGCGCGGCCTCACGCTCCAGCACCAGGTTGCCGCGGAACGTCAGCACGGTAAACCGTGCGTCGTTGCCGGCCTCGTCTTCCAGCCACTCGTCCTCGTCGCGATTCGACAGGCCGATGTCGGCCAGCAGCGCGCGGGCCTGTTCGAAGGAGTGAGGGTAACGCGGCACGTTGGGCGAGAACCACTCGCGGTTGCCTGGCGTAACCGGTCCCCAGATGGGCACAGCCGCGCCCAGGAAAATAGCATCCGCGAATGCTTCGCGATCGATGGCATGCGAAATGGCCTGGCGCAACTCGCGGCGCATAATCCACTCGCGCCGGGCATCCCGTGCCCAGTAACGCTCGCGCAGGTTGAAGAAGAAGACGTCGGGGTCCGTGGTCACGCCGAGCTCGACGATTTCCACCTTGTTCTGATCGACGAGGGGGCGGAGCGTGCCGATGTCCTCCGGCCGCAGCGCCTGCTGGAACATGTCCACGTCCCCGGCCTGGAGGCGCAGCAGCTCGGCATTCTGATCCGGGACGATCTCCAGCACGATCTCATCGAGATACGGGAGCGCCGTGCCATCGTCTGCCACGCGCCAGTAGCGGGGGTTCCGCTCGAACACCAGGCGCTGGCCCGGTTCGTAGCGCTGCAGCTGGAACGGGCCCATCCCCGCCATATCCGACGGTGGCGTGGCGGCCGACCAGGCCTGACCGAACCGGCCGGCGGCGACGGCCTCCTCCAGCTTGTGACGGGGCAGAATCGGCAGGTTGTCCAGCAGCCGGAGCCCGGGACCAAACGGCGCCGGCAGCTCGACCCTGATGGTCTGCGGGTCTGGCGCCGTGAAGGTAAGTAGTGCGCCGTCTATCTTCAATGACGTCGCCAGGATGCTGTTGACGGCGGGGTCGTACGCCGTTCGCGCCGAAAACAACACATCCTCTGTGGAAAAGGGCGTGCCGTCGGACCAGGTGAGACCGGAACGGAGCGTCAGGGTAAAGACACGCTGATCTTCAGAGGCCTCCCACCGCTCGGCCAGCCAGGGCTCCAGCTCTTGCGTGGCGCGGTTCACACGAACGAGGCGTGCCTGAGTGAGGTGATTGAAGACGTCCGTGACCACGGTGCCGGACACGAAGCGGTTGAAGGACCGCGGTTCACTCCTCAACGTCACCGTGAGGCGCCCGCCGCGGACCGGCTCGGTCGCCTCTGCCCTGCCCAACCCGGAGGGCTCCCGCAGGGATCGCAGATCCTGCCATAGGAAGTACGCCGTACCACCTACGGCGGCAATGAGCAGAATCGTCAGCAGTGTGCGCGGTTGTCGGTTCACTTTTTAACCAGGTGGCCAATTTCTTGGCCGGTCATGCAATTGCACACAACGTCGGTTTTGGCCTGATTGTGTGCAATTTCTGCGATGGTCTAAGCCGTCCCTGTTGAAGGGGCAAAGACTTGGCCGTCTGCCCCAGTCGGCATGCCGGCGCTACCGGGCGGCATCGTAGCCCACCAACCTGTTCACCTGCAATCACTTAGAGGGACCGACCGGGCCTGAACGCCGTGCTGGCACAAGCCTCGCCATATATATCGGCGGAGGTTCGAGCACATGTACAGCGTCGACATCACAAGCAGCTATCCGTTAACTCCCACGTTCCGGCCGCAACTGGGCCGCAGCGTGACGATTGAGCGGGCGGCCAGCCTGTTGAGTGTGTCGCGCCGGACCATCTACTACCGGATTCGTGAAGGGCGGCTGCACACCGTTCGTACGTTGGGGGGTTCCCAGCGCGTGCTGCTCGCATCGCTCGACGCCTTGCGACCGGCCAACTGATCCGCGACCCGCACCGGCTCCCTTAACGTCCCCATTCACTCACAAGGATACCGACCATGACCCTGCAGCCGACTGACACGATGCACACTGCCGCCGCCGGCGTGTATCGGTCGACCTGGCGGATCGCGCTCACCCTGTTTCTTACGTTCTGTCTGACGGCCACCGCCAGTCTGGCTGACGCGCAGTCGCGCCGTGCCCGGCTGTCGTCCGACCTGCGGGCGCACCTGGCCTCGCGGGCCACGCAGTCGGTGGATGTCATTGTTTCCGGTTCGCCCGAGCACGTGGCGCGCGTGGCGCGGCGGCATGGCCTGTCGGTGAAGAAGGCGCTCAGCACCGGCGCGGTGCTGACGGTGTCGTCGGAAGCGCTCGAGGCGTTGTCGGCGGATGCCGAGGTGGACGCGCTGTCGTCCGACGCGCTCGTGCGTTCGCAGATGGGTGTGACGACGGCCACGACCGGGGCGGCGGCGGCGTGGGAAGGACTCATTCCGACGCTGCGGTCCACGACTGGCCGTGGCATCGGCGTGGCCATCATCGACTCGGGCATCGCGGCGCATTCGGCGCTGGCCGGGCGCGTGGTGGCCAACGTGGACTTCACCGCCCAGCGTGGCCGCGGCGGCGACGCCTACGGTCATGGCACGCACATCGCGGGCATCGTGGCCGGCCGGGGTGTGGGCCGGGCGGCCGAGGTGGGCATGGCGCCGGGCGCGCACCTGATCAACCTGAAGGTGCTGGACGAGAACGGCGCCGGGCGCGCCAGTGATGTCATTGCGGCGATCGACTGGGCGATCGAGAACCGCCAGCGTTACGCCATTCGTGTGCTCAACCTGTCGCTGGGCACGGCGCCGCTGCAGAGCTATCGCGACGACCCGCTGTGCCAGGCGGTCGAGCGGGCCGCGCGTGCCGGTCTCGTGGTGGTGGCATCGGCCGGTAATCTCGGCCAGCTCGAAGACGGCCGCACGGTTCTCGGCGGCGTGACCTCGCCGGGCATCTCGCCCTTCGCCATTACCGTGGGTGCGCTGCGGACGCAGGGCACCGCCGACCCGAGCGACGACGAAGTCGCGCCGTGGAGCTCGCGTGGTCCGACGATGGTGGATCACATCGTGAAGCCGGACCTGGTGGCGCCGGGCAGCCGGATCCTGTCGACGGCCGCCGCGGGCGGGAAGCTGATGCAGCAGTTCCCCGATCGGCTCGTCGGTGGCGATGGACGCAACGCCTACTTCGAGATGAGCGGGACGAGCATGTCGGCGGGCGTGGTCAGTGGAGCGGTTGCGCTGCTGCTGGAGTCGAAGCCGCGGATGAGTCCGCAGCTTGTGAAACTCGCCCTGCAGGGAAGTGCGCAGTTTCTGCCAGATGCAGGGTTGATCGCGGCTGGTGCTGGCCGGCTGAGCCTGAGTGACTTCACCGAGTCCTCCGAGCGACTGCTCGCTTCGAACCCGTCGTCACATCTCAGATCGCTGGACAGCCTCACCCCCGAACAGCGCAGCGCTTGGGCGGACACGATCATCTGGGGCAATTCCATTATCTGGGGCAATTCCATTATCTGGGGCAACTCCATCATCTGGGGCAACTCCATCATCTGGGGCAACTCCATCATTTGGGGCAACTCCATCATTTGGGGCAACTCCATCACGGACTAGCCCATCCCCGCATACGCCTCGCACTGTTTTCGACTGGAGCTGTGATATGAAGCCGCTTATCATCTGGGGCGAGTAGCTCGACATGGGGATGTCGACAGAAAAATCCCCTGCACCATGAGAAGTCACGGAGCTAGCACGAGCATCGGAAAGGTCTACTTGACCGCGGTACCGTGGATCGGTACCGCGGTCTTGCTTTGGGCGCTCGTCGACCTCGTCCTCCACCCACCAGACTCATCGTGGTGGGCGCTCGCCGCGCTGACCATCTTGACAGGATCGTTCACTGTCAAGATTCCTGGCCTTGTCGCGCGACTATCCGTCTCTGAGCCCTTCGTTTTCGCCGCCACTCTCTGGTTTGGACCGTCCGTCGGCGCTGTCACTGCGGCGCTCGACGCGTTGATCATGTCGCTCTGGCTCATGCCTGGTTTGAAGACCATGCATCGGCTGGCCTTCAACGTGAGCGTCCTCGTGATCTCGATCTGGGTTGCATCTCAGATCTTTTTCGCTGTATCCGGAATCGATTTTCGAGCTCCCCAATACACCTCGCTTACGACGTTCGTGGGGCCGTTGTACCTCTTTACTGCGTGCTGCTTCCTCCTGAATAGCGGAATGGTGGCAGCGGCTCTGGCCTTCGAACGCGGTCAATCAACACTTCGTATCTGGCGTGAACAATTTCTTTGGCTGTCTCTGAACTACTTTGGCGGTGCTTCGGTTGCAGCCCTCCTGGTCGTGTACGCCAAGTCGATCGACTGGGCCGTCATAGGCTTGATCGTGCCTCTCATGGCGATCTCCTATCTGACATTCCGGACCACGTTAGGCCGCCTCGAAGACGCGAACGAACATCTCTCTGAGCTGAACAAGCTCCACCTATCAACCATCGAAACCCTGGCGATGGCGGTCGACGCGAAAGACCAGGTCACTCACGGCCATATCCGTCGCGTGCAGAAATACGCTCTCGGGCTCAGCCGTTGTCTTGGCATTACCGACGAGAAGGTACTTAAAGCCATCGAGGCGGCGGCCCTGCTTCACGATATGGGGAAGTTGGCCATCCCAGACTACATTCTGAACAAACCAGGCAAACTCACCTCTGCCGAGTTTGACAAGATGAAGATGCATGCTCCACTTGGAGCCGACATCTTGTCCGCCATCCAGTTTCCGTATCCCGTCGTTCCGATTGTTAGACATCATCATGAAAACTGGGACGGCACCGGCTACCCAGACAAACTCAAGGGAACCGAGATCCCGTTAGGCGCAAGAATTTTGTCGGTCGTCGACTGCTATGATGCCCTTCGCTCAGATAGGCCGTACCGGCCAAGCTTGTCTGCGGATGAAGCAACATCGATCATCATGCAGCGACGAGGTGTCATGTATGACCCGCTCGTTGTTGACATGTTCGTTTCAAGGCTGGCGATTCTTGAAGCGGAGGCGGAAGACATCGCCCCGATAAGTCAGACACTGCGTCAAATCGCTGAGCTGAACTCGACGCAAACAGACACGACGCCCCAGCC
>CAZZGM010000116.1:0-8539 GCA_964653955.1 uncultured Bifidobacteriaceae bacterium
GGACACCAGATCAAGTCGCGGGGCGATCGGCTGGGCGTGGGCGACGCGCCGCTCTATCTGCTGGCCGAAACCTGCATCGAGCGCATCCTCGAGGAAGTGGGCCGTGTGAAGCCGCGCCTGCTGGTCGTCGACTCGGTGCAGACGGTGTTCTCGCTGAAGTTCCAGTCGGCTCCTGGCAGCATCGGCCAGGTACGTGAAGCCGCCACGCAGTTCCTGTTTACGGCGAAAGGGCACAACCTGCCGACGTTTCTCGTGGGCCATGTCACGAAGGACGGCAACCTGGCCGGCCCCAAGGCGCTCGAGCACGTGGTGGACACGGTGCTGTACTTCGAAGGGGAGCGCCATCACGCGCATCGCGTGGTGCGCGCGGTGAAGAACCGTTTTGGCGCCATCAGCGAACTGGGTGTGTTCGAGATGACGGGCAGCGGGCTGCTGCCGGTGCCCAATCCTTCGGCACTGTTTCTGGCCGAGCGGCCGCAGGCCACGCCCGGGTCGGTCGTGCTGTGTTGCCTCGAGGGCTCACGGCCCATCCTCGTGGAGGTGCAGGCGCTGGTCAGCACCAGCAGCTACGGGATGGCGCGCCGCATGGCCGTCGGGCTGGATCAGCACCGCCTGTCGCTGCTGCTGGCCGTGCTCGAAAAACGCGCCGGCCTGCACCTGGTGAGCGATGACGTGTTCGTGAACAGTGCGGGCGGCATGAGCATTGACGAGCCGGCGGCCGATCTGGCGCTGGTGGCGGCCGTGGCGTCCAGCCTGCGGAATCGCCCGGTGGCACAGGGGACGGCGGTATTCGGTGAGGTGGGACTCGGTGGTGAAGTCCGCGGCGTGCCCCAGGCGGCGCTGAGGATTCGCGAAGCCGAGCAGATGGGCTTCACGCGCGTGGTGGTGCCGTCGGCCAACACCGATGCCGGTGCGCCGCCGGCCGCGGACGGCGAGGGCCGCATCGAGGTCATTGGCGTGCGTTCGGTGGGTGAAGCACTGGACGTGCTGCTGGGCTGAGCTCCGCGTGCGGCAGGGCCGCATGGGCTTTCGCCGCGGAGACACTGCTCGACGCTTGACCGCGGCGCCCCGGCAGTTCTACCTTTCCCCTGTTCATTCCCATCGTCATACTGGAGTTTCATGGCCTGGTTCATCCTTGGCCGCCTGGTCTTCGTCGTGGCGGTTGTGTACTCGGCGCTCGTGCTTCAGCCCGTCGGGCCCTCGATGGTGCTCAACGTGCTACTGGGGGCGGGCCTCGCCCTCGTGGCGGTCGCGCTCGAATGGCAGTTACGCGACACGCCTGTCACCCACGTGGCTGGTGCCATCCTCGGTGGTGCCATTGGCCTGGCGCTGGCCAAAGGTATTGGCGCGGCACTGTACTGGGCCGACCCCGGCAATGCGGCCGTGGCTTTCCTGCACACGTTCGTCCTGCTGGTGTTCCCGTACCTGGGACTGGTGATGGGCGGACGCAAGGGAGAGTGGCTCGAGCCGGCACGACTGGTGACGCTGTTCCGCGCGACGGGCTCGGACCGGCGCTACCGCATCCTCGACACGTCGGTCATCATCGACGGACGGATTGCCGACCTGTGCGACACGGGGTTCATTGACGGCACGCTGGTCATTCCGCAGTTCGTCCTGAAGGAACTGCAGCTCGTGGCCGACTCGGCCGACTCGATGAAACGCAACCGAGGGCGGCGCGGACTCGACATCCTGCAGAAGATCCAGAAGATGTCCGGTGCCGAAGTGATTGTGTCGGACGTGGACTTTCCGGAGGTGCGCGAGGTGGATCTCAAGCTCATCGAGCTGGCCCGCACGCTGTCCGGAAAGATCGTCACCAACGATTTTAATCTGAACAAGGTGGCCCAGCTCCGCGGCGTGCAGGTGCTCAACATCAATGAGCTCGCCAACGCGCTCAAGCCGGTCGTGCTGCCCGGCGAGCTGATGAAGGTGTTCATCCTGAAGGAAGGCAAGGAATACAACCAGGGCGTCGCCTATCTGGACGACGGGACCATGGTGGTGGTGGACAACGCCCGCAGGATGATTGGCAAGACCATCGACATTGCCGTGACGAGCGTCCTGCAGACGACCGCCGGCAAGATGATCTTCGGGCGATTCCTGGATCCCGGTCAGGCCGCGCAGGCATCCGGGCAGGGCGACGACCGGCAGCGTTCGCGCTCCCAGGTGATGCCGGCCTCGGGCATGGCGTCGTCTGCATCGGGCAGCGTCGCCACGGCCGGCAGCCGGACGGGACAGGGGACGGTGAACGGCCGTACCGGCAGCGTGGCCGCCGCCGCGCCCGCGACGTCGAGCAGTGCCACACCGGTTGCCGGCGGTGAGCCGGGCGCGCCGGCGGTATCGCCCGCCGCGGGCAAGTAGGCTCCCGCGCCGAACGTGTTTCACCTGCTGCGAACAGTCTTCTTCCTCATTCCCAGCATTGGCGTCTATACGCTGGTGCTGGGCGCCTTGTCGCTTGGTTCCAGCCTGTTCGATCGGCGCGGCTATTTCGCTCATCGCTGCGCGCGCGTATGGTCGTGGCTCATTCTGGCCACGACCGGTGTCGAGGTCAGCGTGCGCGGGCTGGAACGCCTGGTGCCCGGGCGCACCTACGTGTTCGTGGCCAATCACCAGAGCATCTACGACATCCCCGTCATCTTCTGGTGGCTGCCCTTCCAGCTGCGCATCATTGCCAAGGAGTCGCTGGGACGGTTCCCGGTGCTGGGCTCGCACCTGAAACGGACGGGGCACATGCTGGTGGACCGCCGCCGCCCGGACCGACACGGCATCTTCGGGTGGGCCAATGCACTGACGGCCAATGGCCTGTCGCTGATCGTGTTTCCGGAAGGTACGCGCAGTGCGGATGGCCGCGTCGGCGTATTCAAGGGCGGAAGTTTCTATCTCGCCATGCAGGCTGGACTGCCCATCGTCCCGCTGACGATTGACGGTAGTCGCCACGTGATGCGGAAAGGGGAGCTCACCACCCGCCCGGGGCACGTGACGCTCGTGGTGCACGATCCCATTCCCACCGAGGCCCACCCCGAGCCGGCTACTTCCGAGGTGCGGGCGCTGGCCAATCGTGTCCGAGCGGTGGTGGCCGGGGCGGACGCGCCGGCGACGTATAACGCGCGGCAGAACGACGTCTGACGCGAGGCGGCTGCCCCGCGAAGGGGCCAGCCGTCTCCGCGCCAGGCCGATGGTGCTATTCGGATACTGCCGGAACGTCCCGCGGGTGCCACGCGCCTTCGCTGCGGGCCACCCACGCCGTGGCGCTGAGGTCGCCGCACACGTTGACGGTGGTGCGCGACATGTCGAGGATGCGGTCCACGCCCAGGACAATGGCAATGCCCTCGCCGGGCACGCCGAACATGGTCATGATGCCGACGAGCAGCGGAATGGAGCCGCCCGGGACGCCGGCGGCGCCGACGGCCGTGATGACCGACATGATCATCACGATGACCATCTGCGGCAGCGAGAGATCCACGTTGAAGATCTCCGCGACGAAGATCACCGTGATGCCTTCGAAGATGGCCGTGCCGTTCATGCACATCGTGCTGCCGACGGGCAGCACGAATCCGGCAATGCGCCGCGGGATTCCCAGCTGGGTTTCGGCCACTTCGAGCGCCGTGGGCAGCGTGGCACTGCTCGAACTCGTCGAGAACGCCGTCACCAGCGCCGCGCGGATGCGGGAGAAGAAGAGCAGCGGCGACATGCCGATGAGGAAGCGAATGACCGCCGAGATGGTGATGCCCACGTGCAGGGCCAGCGCCAGCAGCACCGTCAGGACGAACGCGGCAATGGCCACGAGCAGGTCGAAGCCGAATCGTGAGGCCACGCCGAAGATGAGGGCAAACACACCGAAAGGCGCCAGCAGCATGGCGAAGTGGATGATGCGGATGACCACTTCGTTGAGTGCCTCGAGCCAGTCCATCATGGGTTTGCCGCGCTCGGGCGGGATGAGCGTGAGCGCCGCGCCGAACATCAGGCCGAAGAAGATGATGGCCAGCATGTCCGTGTCGGCCGCCGCCCTGATGGGATTGCGCGGCACGATGTTCACGAGCACGTTCATGCCGAATTCGGTGGCTCCGGCGGCTTCGACGCGTCCCGACGCGTCCCCGGCGAATCGGGCCATCAGCGCTTCGCGGGTTTCCGGAGTGACGCGCTCCCAGGGGCGCATCAGGTTCACGACGATGAGGCCGAGTGTAGCCGCCATCATGGTCGTTACCAGGAAGTAACCGACAGCCTTGCCACCGACGCGACCCACCTTGCGGATGTCGCCGAGGCCTGCCACGCCCAGGGCAATGGAGGCGAACACCAGCGGCATCACCACCATGAAGAGCATCCGCAGGAAGATCTGTCCGACGGGATAGGCGATGTAATCGTTGAGGGCCGCCACGACGGGATGATCGGGCCCGATCGTGAGGTTGATGGTCACGCCCGCGACCGCACCCAGAGCAAGACCCAGCAGAATCTTCGTGTGAAGTTTCATGCCGGGTCCGGTCGACCCGATCGATTCGCTCATGCAGAGGCCTCTCGATTCCTGAAGGATCGGACGACCTCGACGACCAGCGGCAGAACCGACACGCCGATGATGCCGAGGACGACCAGCTCGAAGTTCTCTTTGACGACAGGGATATTGCCGAAAAGATAGCCGGCGCCGACGCAGATCCCGACCCACAGCACGGCGCCCGTCACGTTGTAGAAGGCAAACGTGCGGTAGGGCATGGCGGCGCCGCCGGCCACGAATGGCAGAAACGTCCGGACAATGGGGACGAATCGAGCCAGGACGACGGCCTTGCCGCCGTGGCGGACGAAGAACGCGTGCGCGCGGGCCACGTGTTCGCGCTTGACCCAGCGCTGGAGGCCTTTCTTCGTCTCCGCTTCCGGGGACTCGTCGAGGAAGCGGTGGGCAATGCGGCGGCCCACCGAGTAGTTGACGGCGTCTCCGAGGACGGCAGCCACCAGCAGGACCGGAATCATGATTTCCAGCTGCAGAGACGAAGCGGCGGCCAGGGCGCCGGCGGCAAACAGCAGCGAATCACCGGGCAGGAAGGGTGTGACCACCAGGCCGGTTTCCGCGAAGATGATGGCAAAGAGGATGGCGTAAACGACGGGGCCGTACTGCCCGGCCCAGAGGGCGAGCTGTTCGTCGGCGTGGAGCAACAGATCGAGCATTGGACCAACAGTCTACCCCCTTGGTTCACTCGTATTGCGTGTCGTGGCCCGTGTGGTGAATCTATCGGGGGGAAGGCACACCCGGCGTGTCCGTGCGCCACGGTACAATACGGCTCGTGAACGTGGAGCATGGCATGCGCCTTCACGGCGCGCTGGCCGACGTCGTCCGGCCCGGCGTGTTGTGGTGGGACGAAGCGGTGGTGGCCGAGCGGCCGGCGCCTCTCGACACACTGCTGGCGGAAGCCGAGGCGCGATTGCGGGCCGATCCTCCCGACGCGTCGGCGGCCGTGCGTACGATGTACAAGCGCGTGGGCATCGATCCCACGAA
This sequence comes from uncultured Bifidobacteriaceae bacterium, assembly GCA_964653955.1. Taxonomy (GTDB): domain Bacteria; phylum Acidobacteriota; class Vicinamibacteria; order Vicinamibacterales; family UBA2999; genus VFZN01. The sequence goes on from CAZZGM010000116.1 coordinate 5,477, forward strand.
AACGCGGCCTTCCAGCGAGGCGCTGTTGCGGCGTGTCCGCAAGGGCGATCCGCTGCCGCGCGTCAATGCCATGGTCGATGTCGTGAACTGGTGCTCGGTGGAGTTCCAGCTGCCTTACGGGCTGTACGACCGGGCCTCCGTACGTGGAGCCGTGGAAATGCGCCTGGGCCACGACGGGGAGGCGTATCCCGGCATCCGCAAGGACACCGTCCATGTGGCCGGCCGCATTACCGTGGCCGACGATGGCGGTCCGTTCGGCAACCCGACGTCCGACTCGGCGCGCACCATGGTGACCACGGCGACGCGCGATGCGCTGGTGGTGGTGTATGCGCCGGTGGCGACGAGCGCGGCGGAACTGGCGCGGGTGCTGGATGTGACGGCCGAGCGTCTGACGCGCGTGTGTGGCGGGTTCGAGACCGGCCGGTGGCTGGCGTGAGCCCACAGCCGCGTGTCGTGTCGGTGCTGATTGCGGCCGGCGGCCAGGGCGTGCGGCTGGGTGCCCCCGGACCGAAGCAGTTCATCGAGATTGGCGGTCGATCGCTGCTCGAGTGGAGCATGGCGCCGTTCGTGACGCATCCGGATGTGGCCGAGGTCGTGGTGGCGTTGCCGGCCGACCGTCTGGAGGTGGTGGCAGCGCGCACGGCGGCGCTTGGGTGGCATCACGTGCGCTGCGTGGAAGGCGGACTTCGCCGGCAGGACTCGGTAGCTGCTGCGTTTGCGGCGGCGCGACCCGATGCGGACCTGATTGCCATCCACGATGCCGCGAGACCCTTCGTCACCGCCGCGGTCATCGAACGGACGCTGGCCGCGGCCGAACAGCACGGCGCGGCGGTGGCGGCCCTGCCGGTGCGCGACACGGTGAAGCAGGCTGGTGGGGTAAGAGACACGGCCGCCCGGGCCATTGCCGCCACGCTGCCGCGCGAGGACGTGTTTCTGGCGCAGACACCGCAGGTGTTCAGGCGCGCCGTGCTGGCGCGGGCGCTGCAGCAGGGCGCGGCCCGCGGGCTCGACGCCACCGACGAAGCCGCGCTGGCCGAGCAGGCCGGGGAACCGGTGGTGCTGGTGGCCGGCGATCCGCAGAACATGAAAGTGACGACACCCGACGACCTGGACATCGCGCGTGCGCGCCTGGCACCGGCTGGCGCGGGCGCGCGCATTGGCACGGGCTACGACCTCCATCGGCTGGTGGAGGGCCGGCCGCTCATTCTCGGTGGCGTGACGATTCCGCACGAGAAGGGGCTCGACGGCCATTCCGACGCGGACATCGTGTGTCATGCAGTGACCGATGCCGTGCTGGGTGCCGCGGCGGCCGGCGACATCGGCCGGCTGTTTCCCGACACCGATCCCGCGTGGAAAGATGCGGACAGCCTGGCGTTGCTGGCTGGTGCGGTCAGGCATGTGCACGGTGCGGGTTACCGCGTCGGCAACGTGGACGTGACCGTGATTGCGCAGCAGCCGAAGCTGCTGCCGCACCTGGATGCAATGCGGCACAACCTGGCGCGCGTGCTGCAGGTGGACGTCGCGTGCGTCAGCGTCAAGGGCAAGACGAACGAACAGATGGACAGCATGGGACGACGTGAGTCGATGGCGTGCCACGCGGTGGCACTGGTGTATCGCACATGAGAGTTCGATTTGCCCCGTCGCCGACGGGACACCTGCACGTGGGCAATGCCCGGACGGCGCTCGTCAACTGGCTCGTCGCGCGCGGCCAGGGCGGCACGTTCGTGCTGCGCGTCGAGGACACGGACACCGAGCGATCCACGCGCGAGTCGGAACAGCGGATTCTCGACGACCTGCGCTGGATGGGACTGACGTGGGACGAGGGGGTGGAGGCGGGTGGCGACCGCGGTCCGTACCGGCAGTCCGAACGTCTGGCGATTTATCGCCAGCATACCGACGCATTGCTGGCCTCGGGCCGGGCGTACCGGTGTTTCTGCTCCGCGGAGGCGCTGGAGGCCGAGCGGGAGCGGCAGCTCGAGGCCGGCCTGCCGCCGCGGTACGTGGGCACGTGCCGCGGTCTGGATCCGGCGGACGCCGAGGCCCGCGTGCGTGCGGGTGAGCGGCCGGTCGTGCGCCTCGAGGTGCCGGCGAACCGTGAGGTGATGTTCGACGACGTGGTTCGTGGAACGGTGACGTTTCACACCGACGTGATTGGCGACCCCGTGCTGGTACGCTCCGACGGCGTGCCTGCCTACAACTATGCGGTGGTCATCGACGATCACCTGATGGGGATCACGCACGTGATTCGCGGTGAGGATCACATCTCGAATACACCGCGGCAGGTACTGCTGTACGAAGCCTTCGGCTGGCAGCCGCCGATGTTCGCGCACCTCTCGCTGGTACTGGGTCCCGATCATGCGCCGCTGTCCAAGCGGCACGGCGCGACGTCGGTGGCGGAGTTCAGGGCGAAGGGCTATCTGCCCGAGGCACTGATCAACTACCTCGCCCTGATTGGCTGGTCACCACATCGTCAGGCGGCGACGGCGGGAGCAGATACGCCGGCTGCGGCAGGCGACGAGGAGCTGCTGCCGGCGGAGGAGATGGCAAGACGGTTTCGTCTGGAGGACGTCTCGCATAGTGCCGGTGTGTTCGACGAAGACAAACTCGCCTGGGTGAATCGCCACTACCTCAAGACGCTGCCGGCCGAGCGACTGGTGGACGAGGCGCTGCCGTTCCTGCGCGAAGCAGGTCTGCTGACGGAGGAGGCGGGCGCCGACGCGCGCCAGTGGCTGGCGCTGGTGTTGCCGCCGGCCGCTTCGTCGGTCGACCGGCTGGATCAGATCGCGTCGCGGCTGCAGGCCGTGTTTCACTACGACGCGGCGGCCATCTTCGACGATGCCGCGCTGGCGGACGAATTGCGGAACGCAGATGCGGGTGCGGTGGTACAGGCGTTGGCCGAGGAGCTGGCCATCTCGCCGCCACTGGTGGATCGCGCTGATCGCTTCGACCTCTTCCCGCTCGCTCAGGCGGGTGCCGGGATCGTCGGCGAGGTCCGCTTCGAGGGCGTCGGGGTCCGACGCCTCGGCGATGATCTCCTCACGCTCCTGTTCGAGCAGCGTCCGC
>CAZZGM010000117.1:0-8518 GCA_964653955.1 uncultured Bifidobacteriaceae bacterium
CTGCCGCAACGTGCCGCGCCTGGTCCCGCACTGGGACAAGCCGGTGGTGGTCGCCCGCCATGGCTTCGGCGATCAGTATCGCGCGCAGGACTTCCACTTTCCGGGCGCCGGCACCATCAGCATCAGCTGGACGCCGGACGGGGACGGCGAGCCCATCACGCGCGAGGTCATCAAGACACGCGGCAGCGGCATTGCCATGGGCATGTTCAACCTCGACGCGTCCATCGAAGGCTTTGCGCGCGCCTGCTTCACCTATGCACTCGGCCGCAACTACCCGGTGTACCTGTCGACGAAGAACACCATCCTGAAGGTGTACGACGGCACGTTCAAGAACACCTTCCAGCGCGTGTTTGACGAGGAGTTCAAGGCGTCGTTCGAGGCCAAGGGGCTGACCTACGAACATCGCCTGATTGACGACATGGTGGCCGCCAACCTCAAGTGGAACGGTGGCTATCTGTGGGCGTGCAAGAACTACGACGGCGACGTGCAGAGCGACACGGTGGCGCAGGGCTATGGTTCGCTGGGCCTGATGACATCGGTGCTGATGTCGCCGGACGGCAAGACCGTGGAAGCCGAAGCCGCGCACGGCACGGTGACGCGGCACTACCGCATGCACCAGCAGGGGAAGCCGACGTCGACCAACCCGATTGCGTCCATCTATGCCTGGACGCGCGGGCTTCAGTATCGCGGCCGGTTCGACGACACGCCGGATGTGGTGGCGTTTGCCGAAACGCTGGAGAAGGTGTGCGTGGACGTGGTGGAATCGGGCCGCATGACAAAGGACCTGGCCATCCTCATCCGCCCGGACCATCCCTATCTCACCACCGACGAGTTCCTGGACGCCATCGATCAGGAACTCCGCGCGCGAATCGCGTCGTAGCACGCGCTGTCGGTCATGCCTCGCCCTGCGGGATCCGAAGGGTTCCTGCAGGGCGTTCGTGTTTTTGCTTTCCGCCTTCCGCCTTTTGCCTTCCGCCTTTTGCCTTCTTCTGCCTTCCTACCCTCTGTCCAGAATCCCCCGCACCTTGCCCGCCAGCACGGCCGGCATGAACGGCTTCTGCAGGAACGAGTGCGAGCCTTCCACCACCCCATGCCGCACAATCTCATCGTCGATGTAGCTGCTGACGAAGAGGACGCGCAGGTGGGGATACTCCGCGGCCAGCCGTTCGGCAAGCTGCGCACCGCTCATGCCGGGCATCACCACGTCGGTGATGAGCAGGTCGATCTGCCCGCCGCGGGCCCGTGCAAGGGCCAGCGCCTCTTCGCCGCCAGACGCCTCCAGCACCTGATAGCCGAAGTTTTCGAGAGCCCGGCGTGTGAGCCGGCGGACGCTGTCCTCGTCTTCGACGAGCAGCAGCGTTTCGTGGCCGCGTGACGCCGCCTGACGATCCCGCTCACGGTCGGGCGCGGTGGCCGGCCGGGCGACGCGCGGCAGGTAGATGGAGATGCGCGTGCCCCGGGCTTCTTCGCTCCACACGTCCACGTAGCCATCGCTCTGCTTGATGACGCCGAACACCATCGACAGCCCCAGGCCGGTGCCGCGCCCGGGAGCCTTGGTGGTGAAGAAGGGTTCGAAGAGCCGTGCGCGCACGTCGGGCGTCATGCCCGTGCCCGTATCGGTGAGGCTGAGCACCGAGCAGGAGCCCGGACGGCTGCCGGGATGCGTCCGGCAGAACTCCGGCGTCATCTCGAAGTGACCGGTTTCAATCCGCAGCGTGCCGCCCTGCGGCATGGCATCGCGGGCGTTGACGGCCAGGTTCAGCAGCACCTGTTCCATCTGGCCAGGATCGACGTGCACGGTGACCGGGTCTGATGCCAGGGCGGTGACAATGTGCACGTCTTCGCCAATGAGCCGCCGCAGAATGCCCTCGACGTTCTGGACGATGTCGTTGAGGTCGAGCGTTCTGGGGTTGAGCACCTGCCGCCGGCTGAAGGCCAGCAACTGACGCGTGAGGCTGACCGCACGCGTGGCGGCGCGCTGGATGTCCGCCACGAACGGACGTGCCGCGTTCGCCTCGGTCATGTCGAGCAGCAGCAGGTCCGTGGTGCCGCAGATGACGGTCAGCAGGTTGTTGAAGTCGTGCGCGATGCCGCCGGCCAGGCGTCCGATGGCCTCCATCTTCTGGGCCTGATGAAACTGTTCCTCCAGCACCACGCGTGAGGTGACGTCCGTCCACGCGCCGAAAATTTCGGCCGGCTGGCCCTGGTCGTCGCGCCGCAAACGTTTCTCGTCGCGTACCCACACGTACTCGCCGTCGGCACGGCGCAGGCGATATTCGATGACCTGCTGGTTCGTGTCGTACGGCAGCGCGTGCGCCGCCAGCACGCGCTCCGCGTCCTCGGGGTGCAGGTAAGGGGCAAACCACAAGGCATCGGTCGTGGCGGGCGTGCCATGGCCCGTGAGCTGACGGACGTTGTCGCTGGTCCACGAATGGCGCAGGCCGTCGGGTTCCACGATCCACGCATAGATGACCGTGGGACTGCCCGACACGAAGCGCTTGACGCGGTCTTCGGCCTGGCGGCTGGCGGTGATGTCCTGCGTGATGCCAACGGCACGGACTACGTGTCCGTCGGCGTCACGCTCGAAATCGGCGCGGGCGCGCAGCCAGAGCAGGCGGCCGTTGACCCAGGCACGATGTTCGAACTCGAATGGTTTGCCGGTTTCGATGGAATGGCGCCAGGCAGCCTGCTGCTCTTCACGATCCTCGGGGTGGGTGGAGTCTTCGAAGTCGTCCGCGGTGTAGGTGCCGGCGGGCCAGCCGAGGAAGCATGGACCTCCGCTGTCCAGCACCTCGAAGGTGCCGCGGCGTAGATCGGCCGTCCAGCTGCGGAGGCGTGCCAGTGTCTGCGCGTGCTGCAGCGTCCGGGTGGTATCGCTCAGTGTGTCTTCGAGATGGCGGCGTGCCGTGATGTCGACGAGGATGCCGTCGTAACGGCGCCGACTACCTTCCGTGACAGCACACATGGCGCGGCCTTCCAGCCATCGCCATCCCCGTTGGTCGCTGCCGACGCGAAACTCGCACTGCCAGCCGGACCCGTGCGTGATGCTCTCGAGAATGGAGGCTGCCACGCGCGAGAGATCGTCCGGGTGGATGATGTGCTGCGCCTGGAGTGGCTCGCGGAGACAGGCAACGGCGTCGAGCCCGGTCAGGGCAGCGACGTGCGGGCTGACATGAGTCAGGCCGACCGTGCCGTCGGCGGCAACGGTTGCCGAGAAGCTTGCGGCGTCCAGCAGGCGTGCCAGCGTCGCGGCATGGGGGTCGAGCGCGGTGTTGGCCGCGGGTCGCGCGGGAGCCCGGCCAAGGTCGTGCGGATCAACCATCAATGGCAATGCCACCTCACGTCAACCAGCGGGACTGTGGCTCGTGACTTCCGCACTTTACCTTTGTCGCCCGATTGCGGTCCAGTGCCGGATCGGAAAGGATCGGGAGGACATGCGGCATCTGGTCATGGTCGTGGCGAGTGTGGTGGGGATGACAGCGTCCTCGTGGGCGCAGACGTCCGGGGAGTGCACCGACTGGAAGGAGTGCCGGACGCAGGTCGAGACCGCGCTTGCGGACGGGAGTTTCGAACGTGCCCACGACCTGGCCTGGCGCACCGTCCAGCGCGGACCGCGCGACGATGCGGACCTGATGTTCCTGCTGGCTCGGGCACAGTGCCTGAGTGGCCGTCCGGAGGATGCGCTCGTGATGGTGCGGCGGCTGGCGGAACGCGGGGTGCGCACCGAGGCGCTGGAGCATCCGGATCTCGAGCGGACCCGCGCTCGGCCGGGCTGGCCGGAGGTGGAAATCCTTGTCAGGCGCGCGAACGACGGTGCGCCGCCGGCTGCCGCGGATGTCCTCGGTGGTGCCTCCGCTGGTGCCGCTGCGGCTGCCGGGCCCGCGGCTGCGAACGCGGCCCCATCTGTGCCCGGCGCGACAACGACCGCGGCTTCGTCGGCTTCCACGCCGGCTACCGTTGCGCCGGCCACTGGGGCACGCGCATCCACGGCACTCGTGGAGCGCACCGCGACGCTCGATGAGCAGTTGCGGTTTGCGGTGGATGCCTTCGCGCTGGGCGGCGTGGCCTACGACGGCGTGTCGCATCGCTTCGTGTTTGGCGACCGTCACGGCCGCAAGCTTCGCGTCGTTGGCGAGGGACTGGATGCGGCCGTGGATTTGGTGCGAGCCGATTCGGCCGGCTTTTACGACGTTCGCGCGCTCGACATCGATACGCGGCGTGGCGACCTGTGGGTGGCCAGCGCGGAGACGGACGGGGATGCGGCGCTGCACCTCGTGCAGCTCATTTCCGGCCGGCCTCTACGGCGCCTGCCGCTGGGCGCTGGTGCGCGGCCCGTGGACCTGGCCGTGGTACCGGGCGGTGATGTGTTCGTGCTGGGGAGCGGCGGCGAGGTGTGGCGCGCCCGGCCTGGCGCCGAGAGCGCATCGCGCGCGTTTGCCGTGGAGACACCCGCCGCCGCCAGCCTGGCCCTCACCCGCGCCGGCGCCGTCGTGTATGTCGCGCACGCCGCGGGCATTGCGCGCGTGGACGCCGCCTCGGGACGCGCCGTGGCCCTGCAGGCGCCGGAGGGGGTGCGGCTGGAAGGTTTCGAACGGCTTCGGCCGCATCGCGACGGCCTGGTCGGCCTCCAGGCTGGTCCGGACGGCACGCGCAAGGTGGTGCGGCTGGCACTGAGTAACGACGGACGCGCGGTGCGCTCTGCCACCGTGTTCGACGTGGACCTCGGGAACGGCAATGTTCCACCCGGGTTTGTCGTGGCGGGTGACGATGTGCTGCTGGTGTTCGGACTCGAAGCTGGTGCTGATGTCGCCGATGCGCGCATCAAGACTGCGCCGGTCGTGCCCGTGGTACGACGCCTGCGTTTGCAGTGAGCGCAGGTGCTCCTGCTACCCGGACGTGGCTCGTACCCAGCCCTTGTGTTCCAGCAGTGCCTGCACCCGGCTGCGGATCTCGTGGCTGATACGTCTGACGACCTCGACGGCCCTGCCCTTCGGGTCCTCGAGCGGCCAGTCGTCGCGCGCCATGCCCGGCACGACCGGGCACTGGTCGCCGCACCCCATCGTGATCAGTATCGAGGCGCCAGCGGCCAGTTCTGGTGTGAGTCTTGTCGTCGGCGAATTGGACAGATCGAGTCCGGCTTCGCCCATCACCACGATGACTTCGGGATGAACTTCGGGGCCGGGATTGGTTCCGGCCGAAATGGCCCGCGCCTTTTCCGGATCTGCCAGCGCGTTGAACCAGGCCGCCGCTATCTGCGATCGCCCGGCGTTGTGAACGCAGGCGAACAGCACGGTCACGGGTTCATCCACGAGGCGTGCAGCAGGCGCCACCCGTGTCTGCGGGGACGATGTAGAGCGGGCCGAAGGTTTTCTGGAACTGTGCGCGGTCCTTCGTGGTGGTGGTCAGGCGCGCGAGTGCATCGACGGATGCGTCGAGCACCTGGCGAATTTCCGGCGCGAGTGCTGTGGACACCCGGTAGTGCATCCAGACGCCGTCACGTCGCGCGCTCACGAGACCTGTGCGCCGAAGGTAGGCGAGATGCCGCGACACGGTCGGCTGCGGCAGGCCCAGGCTGTCGTGGATGTGGCAGACACAGACTTCGTTGTTGCCGAGCAGGACGAGAATCCGCAGGCGTGTGCGATCGGCCAGGGCCTTGAACGTGTCTTCGAGCTGGTCGAGCGTGGTCCGGGTCTTTTTCATATATTCGCATTGACAGATATAGCATTGGCTCATATATTCGTCAACGCGAATATTAAAAGGGAGGCCAGGATGGACACGATCAAGGCGGCGGTTCAGGACAAGTATGGTGAGGCGGCACGGCGTGCGCGCAGCGGAGCAGATGCCGCCTGCGGGTGTGGCACGTCGTGTTGCGACGGCCCGGATCCCATTACGTCGAACCTGTACGACGAGGCGCAGACCGAAACCGTCCCTGCCGAAGCGTTGCGCGCGTCGCTGGGCTGCGGTAATCCCACGGCGCTGGCCGAACTGCATCCGGGAGAGACGGTGCTGGACCTGGGCTCCGGCGGCGGCATCGATGTTCTGCTGTCGGCCCGGCGCGTCGGCCCGACGGGGAAAGCCATCGGACTCGACATGACCGACGACATGCTCGCCCTCGCCCGCGAGAACCAGCAGAAAGCGGGCGTGACCAACGTGGAGTTCCTCAAGGGGGAGATCGAGCAGATCCCGCTGCCCGACAACTCGGTCGACGTCATCATTTCGAACTGCGTCATCAACCTGTCGGGCGACAAGGACCGCGTCATGGCCGAGGCCTTCCGCGTGCTCAAGCCGGGTGGGCGGTTCGCCGTATCCGACGTGGTGGTGAAAGGGCACGATGTGCCGGCCGACGTGCGGCGCAGCATGGAACTCTGGGTGGGCTGCGTGGCCGGCGCGCTGGAGGAAGACAGCTACCGCGACAAGCTCGCGCAGGCGGGATTCGAGGCCATCGACGTGGAACCGACGCGCGTGTATCGCGTGGCGGATGCCAGGCAGTTCCTTGCCGCCGCCGGCATCGTCGACGAGGTCGTGCTGGACAGGATTGACGGGCGCTTCATGAGCGCGTTCGTGCGTGCACGGAAGCCCGCGGCCGCAGCGGCATCGGAGTCGTGCTGCGCGCCGACGTGCTGCTCCTGACGTTGCGCGCCTCGTTGGGAGGCGGGAGGGGCGTGTGCGCACGCGGCGAACGTCAGCCGAGGGCGACGTCCAGCGTCATCATCACGCCAAATCCGAGCATCGCGCCCAGCGTCGCGCTGTCAGTGTGACCGCCCGCCTGGGACTCGGGAATCACCTGTTCCACCACGACGAAGATCATGGCTCCGGCCGCAAAAGCAAGCGCATAGGGCAGCAGCGGCTGCATGGTGACGACGGCGGCGGCACCAATCATGGCGGCCACGGGCTCCACGGCCGCGGATAGTTGTCCGTACCACCACGCCCGCATGCGCGACATGCCTTCACGACGGAGTGGGACTGACACGGCCGTGCCCTCGGGGCAGTTCTGCAAGCCGATGCCGATGGCCAGCGCGATGGCGGCGCCAATGGTCGCGCCTTCGTACCCGGCAGCCACGGCACCGAACGCCACGCCAATGGCCAGGCCTTCCGGAATGTTGTGGAGCGTGATGGCCAGCACCAGCAGCACGCTGCGGTGCCAGTTGGTCTGAATCCCCTCGGCTTCCGTCGTCGGTTTGAAGAGGTGCAGATGCGGCAGGATGCGGTCGGCCAGCCGCAGGAATGCGCCGCCGGCCAGAAAACCGACCAGCGCCGGCATCCACTTGATCATGCCCATTTCTTCGGACAGGGCAATGGCGGGCGCCAGCAGCGACCAGAAACTGGCCGCAATCATGACGCCGGCCGTGAACCCCAGCGCCGTATCGAGCAACTGCCGGCTGACGCTTTTCGTGAAGAACACCACGCTCGCGCCAAGGGCCGTGACGCCCCATGTGAACAGGGTGGCGACCAGCGCCTGCGTGACGGGCTGAGCTTGGAGAAACCAGTCGTATCCGCTCATGGGTGGGAGAAAGGCATAATCTTGGTCAATCAAAAATATAGATCAAGTTGAGCCAAAAACACCAATCACCCACCATTCAGGCGGGATCGAAGCGCGGCCGCATAAGTGGAGGCGCACGGCCGCATAGCGTGGAGGCCGCTGGCGGCCCGATTCGCTGGCAACTCGGACTCTCCCGCAGCGCGCGTGTGCCCGAAATTTACCGTCTGGCGCAAGGGCGCAGAACAGCCTCAGGATCTGGAGGAAACGGCGGCGCTGGTGAGGTGCGGGCGCGAACGCCGCTGGAGCCACTGCGACAAGAACGCGAGCGTGGGCAGCTCGATCAAGGGGCCGATGACGAGCGAGAGGGCAATCAATGGCCGATCCGGAAACGCGGTGACCACGATGGCCAGCGACACGGGTGAGTTGCGGGCCAGCGTGGCGAAGTAGAAGCCAACCGCGGTGTCGCGGTCGAATCCGGCGGCCCTCGACACCCCGACGCCCAGGACGAGATTGACTGCGTAGAAGGCGCCGAGCGCCGGCAGCAGCTTGAGCAGCAGGTCCGGCCGTTCGAGCAGCAGGCCGCCCTGCGACGCGAACATGGCCGCGATGGCCACCAGCAGGGCCAGTACCTGCATGTCGCCCAGGTGCGGACGAACGACACGAGCGAACCACGCGCCACGCGGTTCATCCCGCAGGAGCCGCCGCACCGCCTCGGCCGCGGCCAGCGGAATGGCCAGCACCAGGACAATGCTCTCGACGAGCACACCGAACTGGATGGGCACGAGTGTGCCCGCGAAGACCAGCAGGTAGACCGGCAGCAACAGCAGTTGCACGAGCAGGTGCCACGGCAATTGCGTGGCGGCCGTGGCCACGTTGCCTCGAGCCATGCTGGTGAACACCAGATACCAGTCCGTGCAGGGCGTGACGAGCAGCATGAGCAGGCCAATCCGCAGGTCCGGGCTGTCGAACAGGAAGAGGCGGCCCAGCGCCCAGCCGAGGACCGGTGTCCACAGGAAGTTGACGCCCAGCCGCTGGAAC
>CAZZGM010000118.1:0-8422 GCA_964653955.1 uncultured Bifidobacteriaceae bacterium
CGCGAACCTGGTGGAGGCGCATCCCCTTTTCCATGAGGATGGTGGCCGCGACGGACCGCTCCTCGCGCAGGATGCCCAGCAGCAGGTGCTCGGTGCCAATGTAGTTGTGCAGCAGGCGATCCGCTTCTTCGGCGGCATACTGCAGCACCCGCTTGGTTTCGGCGCTGAACGGAATCTCGACGGACGTGGAGACCTTCTCGCGGAAGACCGTGCGGCCTTCGATGTCCTTGCGGATGCTCTCGAGAGACAGGTGCGAGCGCGCGAATATCCGGCTCGTCAGCCCTTTACCTTCGCGGATCAGGCCGAGCAGCAGGTGCTCGGTCTCAATGGAAATGCTGCCGAGCTGGCTTGCTTCGTAGCGGGCAAAAAACAACACCCGCCGTGCTCGTTCGGTATAACGCTCGAACATCCGACGCCGGAGCCCCCTTAGATGGCCATTATACGGCAGAATGGCGGGGCTTCGGCCAGTGCATGTCGGCTAAGTCCCTGCAATGTCATGACTTCGCCGAATTGGATCGTGGGCCTATCGAACGGCAGCCTCCACCAGCGTCTTGAAACGCTGTCGGACACCCTCCGGGTTGGCCGGCGCGCTCTGCGTCATGAGGATCGTCACCATCTGCCGGCCCGGATCCACCCAGAAGATGGTGCCGGCCGTGCCGTCCCAGCCGTACTCGCCCACCTGCGTGGGATAGTTCACGCCTGATTCGTCCAGCACCACGTTCACGTTGGCCAGCCCCCATCCCATCCGGCCACCACGCTGCTGCAACACGGCATCGGGCAGACCGTTCGCGACCATCCGATCCACCGTCTCCGGCTTCAGGATACGCACGCCGTCGAGTTCCCCTCTGTTGATCAGCATCTGGCTGAAACGGAGAAAGTCCGGCACGGTGGACACCAGCCCCACGGCCCCTTCGATCAGGGCCGGGCGTTCGGTGAACGGCACGGTCTCGATGTCCACGGGCCGCAACCCGCCGCCGTCGACCGGTCCGTACACCGTCGCCAGCCGCGCCTGCCGATCCGGCGGCACCCAGAACGAGGTGTCGGGCATCCGGAGCGGGCCGAACAAACGCTCGTCGAGGAACCGCTCGAACGGCATTCCCGCCCACACCTCCACCAGGCGTCCCACGACGGTGGTGGACTCGCTGTAACGGAACCGTGTGCCGGGGTCTTCCATCAGCGGCGCCCGTGTCAGCTTGCCAATGAAGACCGGCAGCGTGTCGGCGCGCGACCGCACCTCGAGTTGCCGGTACAACTCCGACGTCCGGTGACTCAGGCCCGCCGTGTGCAGTAGAAGGTCTTCCACCGTGATCGCCCGTGCCGGCGGGCGAGCCACATCACCTGTTCCGATCCGCACGTCGGCAAATTCGGGGAGATACTTCGAGACCGGATCCTCGAGGCGAAACCGTCCGTCCTCGAACAGCATCATGGCCGCCACGGCGGTGACAGGCTTGGTCATCGAGTAGATCCGAAACAACGTCTGCGCCGACATTGGCGTCCCACTCTCGACATCTTGCACGCCCACGGCCTCGAGATACCCAACCTGGCCGCGCCGCGCCACGGCCGCCACCGCACCGGCAATGACCTGTTCGTCCACCAGTTGCCGAAGCAGCTTCGTGGCCTCCTCCAGCTTCACCGCATCAAGTCCCACATCCGCCCCCTGCCGGGACACCTGCGCCCCCAGCCCGCCGCCAGCCACGAGGGAAATGGTCAGCACCGCCACGACCCGGATGAACATGCCGGCATTGTAAGAGCGATCCCCAGATCTCCAGATCTCCAGATCTCAAGATCCTTTGACTACACCCTCCCCTCCCTGTACCGTTACCCGCATGTCCACGCCGGTTGGTTTCATTGGTCTCGGCCTCATGGGCAAGCCCATGGCCCTGAACCTCCTCAGGAAGGGCTTTGACGTCATCGTCCATAACCGGAGTCGCGGCGCCGTGGATGCGCTCGTGGCCGAAGGGGCACGCGCGGCGGAGTCGTCTGCCGACGTGGCCCAACAGGCGCGCGTCATCATCACCATGCTGCCTGACGGGCCGGACGTCGAACAGGTACTCGAAGGCGAACGCGGCGTCTTTTCGGCGCTGCAGCCCGGCACGGTCATCGTCGACTCGTCGACCATTGCACCAGCAACGGCCCGGCGTCTCGCACAGGAGACCCAGACACGCGGTGCGGCCTTCCTCGATGCGCCCGTCAGTGGTGGTGAAATTGGCGCCATCGACGGCACCCTGACGTTCATGGTGGGTGGCGATGCGGCGGCCCTCGAGCAGGTGCGGCCCGTGTTGTCAGCCATGGGGCCACCGGAGAAAATCGTGCACGTCGGCGAGTCCGGCGCGGGGCAAATCTGCAAGGCCTGCAACCAGATCGTGCTGGGCGGAACGATGGCGGTGGTTGCCGAGGCCATTGCTCTGGCACGGCGCAACGGCGTGGATCCCATGAAGGTGCGGGCGGCACTGATGGGTGGCTTCGCGCAGAGCCGCGTGCTCGACGTCCACGGCGAACGTATGATTGCCGGCAACTACAAGCCCGGGTTCAAGGCACGCCTGTTCAAGAAGGATCTCGGCATCGCGCGCGCCGCGCTGGTGGACGCCGGCGTGCCGTCGCCGACATCGGCCGTCGTGGCAGAACTGGTGCACGCGCAGCTTGCCGCCGGCCGCGGCGACGACGATTATTCCGCCATCGGCGAGGTCATTTTCGACCTCGCCCGGCTCACCCGCTGACTCGAGGAGATCGCATGGAACGCAAGACCGCTCATGATTTCGACCAGGAACTGCTCATCCTGTTCGACGCCTACGTCCACGGCTTTCTCGACCGCCGCGGCTTTCTCGACAAAGCGGCGCGGTATGCCGTTGGCGGCGTCACCGCCGCCATGCTGCTCGAACAGCTGAGCCCGAAGTTTGCCGAAGCTCAAGTCATCAAGCCGGACGATGGGCGCATCGTCGCGGAACATGTGGAGTATGCGTCTCCCGAAGGTTCGGAGCGGATGCGCGGCTATCTGGTACGCCCGGCGTCGGCCGCCAAGGAGCTTCCCGGGGTGCTCGTCATTCACGAAAACCGCGGTCTGAACCCGCACATCGAGGACGTCACGCGGCGAATGGCACTCGAGAACTTCGTGGCGTTTGCTCCGGACGCGCTCTTCCCGATGGGCGGCTATCCCGGCGACGAAGACCAGGCCCGCGCGATGTTCTCGAAACTCGATCAGACGAAAACGCGTGCCGACATGATGGCGGGAGCGGCGTGGCTGAAAGCCCGGCCTGAATGTACGGGCCGCTATGGCGCGGTAGGTTTCTGCTATGGCGGCGGCGTGGTGAACTACCTGGCCACGCAGCGCCCGGACCTCGGCGCCGGAGTGGCGTTCTACGGCAGTTCACCGAATACGGCGGACGTGGCGAGCATCGAGGCGGCAATGATGATCCAGTCGGCGGAAGTCGACGAACGGATCAATGCCAGCTGGCCCGAGTACGAAGCGGCTCTCAAGGCCGCGGGGGTGACCTACGAACGGCACTTTTATCCGGGTACCCAGCACGGGTTCCTCAACGACACGACGCCGCGCTTCGACGAAGCGGCGGCCAAACTGGCGTGGGAGCGGACGGTAGCGTTCTTCCGCAAGCACCTGGAGGGCTGACTATGCGCTGGCAGCCCGAAGTGTGCCGCCCTCCAGCCTGAGCACGCGGTCACACTGTTCGGCCAGGCGGGAGTTGTGCGTGGCAATGATGGCGGTGAGGCCGATTTCCCGATGCATGTCGCGCAGCAGCGCATGCAGGGTATCGGCCGTCCGCTCGTCGAGGTCGCCTGTCGGCTCGTCGGCCAGGAGCAACAGCGGCTGTGCCACCAGGGCTCGCGCTACGGCCACGCGTTGCTGCTCGCCCCCTGACAACATGCCGGGCCGGTGTTCCAGGCGTTCGCCCAGCCCCACGCGCTGCAGCAGCAAGGTGGCACGCGGCCGTGCCTCCGCCACCGGCACGCGCGCAATGCGCAGTGGCATCTCGGCGTTTTCGACCGCCGAAAACTCGGGCAACAGGTGGTGGAACTGGAATACGAACCCGACGTGCCGATTCCGGAACGCTACCAGCTCATCGTCCGGCAGTGACGTAATCGTCGCGTCGCCAACGCGGATGGTGCCGGTGTCGGGCCGGTCGAGTCCACCCAGCAGGTGGAGCAACGTGCTCTTGCCAACGCCGGACGCGCCCATGATGGCAAGCATCTCGCCGCGTTCGACTGTCAGGGAAAGATCGTGCAGCACCTCGAGACGGCGATCCGCCACGGGGTAGGACTTCGACAGGCCGACAGCTTCGACAAAGGCCACGGCAGCTACTCGTATCGAAGTGCCTGCGCAGGATCCAGGCGGGCGGCCTGACGCGAGGGATACAGGGTGGCCACGAAGCAGACGACCACCGCACCGGCCACCACCACGAACATGTCCCAGGGCAGCAGCTTGAACGGCAGGTAGGTCACCTGATACACGTCGCTCGGGATCCGGATCACGCGGTACCGATCGAGCAGCGTCGATATCACCACTCCCAGCGTGGCGCCCACCAGCGTGCCCACCGTACCAATGATCATGCCCTGCATGAGAAAGATCAGCATCACGCTCCGCGCGGAAGCGCCCATCGTCTTCAGGATGGCAATGTCGCGGGTCTTCTCCATCACGAGCAGCACGAGGGACGCGACGATATTGAGCGCGGCCACCATGACGATGAGGCCGATGCCGATGCCCATGGCCATCTTCTCGAGCCAGAGCGCCGAGTAGAGTGACTGGTTCATCTCGGACCAGTCCTGCGTGATGTACTGATCGCCGAGCTGCGCCCGCACGGCGTCGGCCACCGCCGGTGCGTTATAGATGTCGGCAACCCGCAACTCGAGGTGATCCGGCTGAGTCTTGCCGGTCAGACGATAGGCCGTTTCGAGATCCACGAATCCGTACGCCTGATCGAACTCGAACAGGCCGAGCCGGAAGGTTCCGGCAATTCGCACGCGTCGCTGCCGTGGCATCAGGCCCATGGGCGTCAGCGCCCCCTGCGGCGTGACGAGCGTGATGACATCCCCGGGAAATGCGCCCAGCGTGCCCGACAGCTCACGGCCGATGAAGATGCCGGCGAACTCCTCGTCGGTAGCGGGTCCGAGATCGTCCATCGCGCCCGCGGTGAGCGCGCGCCCCAGGTCCGTGACATCGCCCTCGCGATCCGGGTCGATACCCTTGACGGTAATGAAACCTTCACCGCGCTCGCTGGTGACCAGCGCCTTGCCGAGCACGGCTGGTGCCGCGCCAGCCACGCCCGGGATCGCACGCATCTTCTCGACTTCAGCTTGGTAGTCGGCCAGGCCCGAGGCCTTCCACACGTATACGTGTGCCGATGAACCGAGAATCCGGTCGCGCAGTTCGTTCTGCAGTCCGGTCATCAGCGCCAGCGCGATGACGAGTGCCATGACGCCCACGGTCACGCCCACCGTGGATACGAGCGAGATCACCGAAATGAACACCTGCCGGCGTTTGGCCAGCAGGTAGCGCAGGGCAATCTGCAGCTCGTAGGGCATGGCGTGTCAGTCGCGCGGCCGCATCAGAGGGAACAGGATCACGTCGCGGATGGAAGCGGAGTTCGACAGGATCATCACGAGACGATCGATCCCGATGCCTTCGCCACCGGCCGGGGGCATGCCGTACTCGAGCGCGCGAACATAGTCTTCGTCCATCGCATGCGCTTCGGCATCGCCGCGGGCCCGCTCGGCCAGCTGTGCTTCGAAGCGCCGGCGCTGCTCGGCCGGATCGTTCAGTTCACTGAACGCGTTGGCCACTTCGAAGCCGCCAATGTACAACTCGAACCGCTCCACCGTGTCGGGGTCGTCGGCATGCTGCTTCGACAGCGGCGACACCTCCGTGGGGAAGTCGTAGACGAACGTCGGCTGAATCAGCTGGTCCTGCCACAGGTGTTCGAAAATGGCGGTCGCCACCTTGCCGGCGCCTCCATCCGGCGCTTCCACTCCCAGCCGGGCAGCAATGGCGCGAGCCGCGTCGACACTGCGCAGTTCGTCCGCCCCCACCGGCACGCCGAGCCGGCGCGAGGCTTCTTCGGCGGCGGCCTGGCGCAACTGGAGCCGGCGGAACGGCGCCTTTAGGCTGATCTCGTGCTCGCCGAACGTCACCGTGTCCGTACCGGTAACCGTACGCGCGACGCTCGACAGCAGCTCCTCGGTGAAGCGCATCAATTCCTGGTAGTCCACGTAGGCCCAGTAGAACTCGAGCATCGTGAACTCCGGGTTGTGCTGCGTCGAGATCCCTTCGTTGCGGAAGTTCCGGTTGATCTCGAAGACGCGCTCGAAGCCACCGACCGTGAGGCGCTTGAGGTACAGCTCCGGCGCCACGCGCATATAGAGCGTCATGTCGAGCGCGTTGTGATGTGTGACGAACGGACGCGCCAGTGCGCCGCCGGCAATGGGCTGCATCATCGGCGTTTCGACTTCGAGGAAATCGTGGGCGGTCAGGAACTCGCGAATGGCCGCCACCGTGCGGCTGCGGATCTCGAAGACGCGGCGCACGTCGGGATTGACGATCAAATCCAGATAACGCTGGCGATACCGCGTTTCGACATCCTGGAGTCCGTGCCACTTCTCCGGCAGCGGCAGAAAACACTTGGCGAGGAACTCGAGCTTCGCGGCCCAGATCGACAGTTCGTTGGTCTTGGTGCGGAACAGGTGCCCGGCCACGCCCACGTGGTCGCCGAAGTCGAGGAGCTTCGACAACTGGTAGTCGCGTTCCGACAGCGCGTCCTGGCGAACATACACCTGGATGCGCGCCCGGCCGTCCGACAGCACCAGGAACGACGCCTTGCCGAAGCTCCGGATACTGACGATACGGCCGGCCGTAACCGTTTCGACCGACGTCGCCTCGAGCGTGGCCGCCTCCGTGTCGGTATGTGCCGACACGAGCGCGCTCACCGTATGCGTCGTGGCAAAGCGGTTCGGATACGGGCGGAACCCCAGCGCCACGATGCCCTCGAGATTGGCCCGCCGCTGGGCAACCTGTGCTTCCTCGTTACTCGACACTCAACACCCTTCCTGGATCCTTCGGCTGCGTGGGGCCTCACCCGAACCAATCGCAGCTGCCGACGTCAGTCGGCGACCCGTCCCTCGTCTTTCAGCGTCCGGTAGACGCCGTCCAGCACACCGTTGACGAACTTGGCGGCATCCTGGCCACTGAACGTGCGCGCCAACTCGATCGCTTCGTCGATGACCACGCGCGGCGGCGTTTCGGGTATAGCCAGCCATTCGTGCACGGCCAGCCGCAGCACTTGACGGTCCAGCACGGCCATCCGTTCCACGCGCCAGTGCCGCGCGGCCTGACCAATCCGCTCGTCCAGTGCGTCGGCCGTGTCCCGCACTCCCTGCACCAGCCGGAGGGCAAATGCGCGCTCCGGCGGCGTCAGGTCCGGGACCTCGGGTCCTCCCGCACCTTCGAGAATGGTCAGCGCCTCACCCGGTGACAACCGCCCGACCTCACACTCGTAAAGCACCTGGAGCGCGGCTGCCCGCGCGCGGCTGCGCCCGTCCCACCGTGACTCGGCACTGCCGGCCGTCACGTTCTGGTCCTGCGTATGGATGCCGCCAGGCGGGCCATGGCCAGTGCGGCTTCGGCGGCCTCGCGCCCCTTGTTGGCGGGTCCCGGTTCGGTTCGTTCGAGCGCTTCTTCAGCCGAGTTGGTGGTCAGGACCCCGAATGCCATGGGTACGCCGGTCCTGGACTGGGCGGCCACCAGCCCGTGCGCACAAGCCGAGGCAATGTACTCGAAGTGCGCCGTGGCGCCCCTGATGAGGCACCCGAGGGCGACAACGGCGTCCACCGCACCACCCGTCGCGGCCAGTTCGGCCCCAAAGGGAATCTCGAACGCGCCGGGCACGCGGTACACCTCGACATCCGTGTCGCCAAGGCCCGCCTCGGTCAGCGCCTCTCGAGCGCCGGTCAGCAGCCGGCCGGTCACGAAGTCGTTGAACTCGGCAACGACGATGGCCACGCGCACGTCAGCGTCCTTTCCACTCCGCCTGGCGCTTCTCGAGAAACGCCTTCGTCCCCTCACGCGTGTCGTCGGTGGAGATGATGGCGCCAAACAGCGCCGACTCGATGTACTGTCCTTCGGCCAGCGACGTGTCGAGTCCGCGGTTGACGGCCTCGATGATGTATCGCGCGGCAATGGGCGCCTTGCCGGCCAGCTTCTGTGCCAGCGCCTTCACGGTGGTCATCAGATCGGCGGCCGGCACCACCAGATTGACCAGGCCCATCTCATAGGCGCGCTGCGCGGACACCATGTCGCCCGTCAGCAGGATCTCGAGCGCACGCCCCTTGCCGACGAGGCGCGGCAGCCGCTGGCTGCCCGCATAGCCGGGAATGATGCCAAGGTTGATTTCGGGCTGGCCCAGGCGGGCCGTGTCGGCGG
>CAZZGM010000119.1:0-6296 GCA_964653955.1 uncultured Bifidobacteriaceae bacterium
CCGTACGGCGCGGCAGCCGCAGACGACAGCGCCGCCGCGTCCACCCGGTCCAGCCGCAGGGACAGTTCTGTTGGTGCGGCGTTCGAGGCCGACACCTGCCCGTTCGCCGACAACGCGGCCCACGGTGCCTCCACCGAGAGCGACAGGGCGGACGCCACCTGCACGCCGCCGTCGGCGCGCGTTGCCAAGCGTACTTGCGCCGGCGCCAGATCGCGGAATGCCAGTGCATTGGATGCGACATTGAGATCGACGATGGGCGCCTCGGCCGTGCCCTGCACGTGTGCGTCGAGATTGACGATGCCGGTGACGGGTTCACTGACGTCCGCCAGTGCGATCAGACGCGCGGTGTCGAGCTCGCCCTTCACGATGATGTCGAGACGTGGCGCTGCAAAATCCTCGACCACCCCAGCCACCTCCACGTGCGAACCAAGCGCCTGCACGCGAAGACGCGCAAGATCCAGCCGCGTCATGCCGACGGCGCCGTCCCCGTCGATACTCTCGACCTGTACCTGCCGCTGCTGATATCGCACATCGGCGCGGGCGCCAGGCATCCGTATGCCGTGAAGGGTGCCCGGAGCGGTCAGTTCGGATACGGAAGTCGGGATCGCGTTCGATTCGATCGACAGGCCGGGCGCGTCGAGTCGAGCGTCGACGTCCTGCGCGGCATCCGCGTACCGCACCGACAGGCCTTCGACAACCAGATCGCGGACGATCACCGGCGGCTCCGGCGAAGGTTCGGCGGGCGCGTCGATGACGGCCGACGTTTCCGACGAAGGCAGGTTCGTCACACCTGCGGAATCGACCTCATAGTCCACGCGCAAGTCGGTGACGCGCGCTTCGTCGATCACCAGATCGCCGCGTATCAACGCCAGTACCCCGATGTCGACGCTGCCACTGCGGGCCGACAGAAACGGCCGGCGCGGCCCGGTCCGCGCCGCCGCCACCGACAGATCGTCGAACGACAACGAGCCGGCCAGCAGGTTGTAGCGGATACGGGATGCCGCCAGGTCGACGTCACGATCCCGCAACCAGACGACAACGCGGCCGAACACCCAGTCGCGGGCGGGTGGGGTGTGCAACAACGCGATCAGCAGCACCACGAGCACGACGAGTGCAAGCGCGCTCCGCACAATCCAGCGCGTCACGCGCCGTGAACCGGAAGGACGGGGAAGGGTGGTACCGAGTGCCATCCTCGACCCTCAGCGGCAGGCCTGCGGAGTGATGCCCGGACGCTCCGGCAAGCAGGACGATGAGGTGCGCGCGGCAATGAGGGCAGCGGCAGCGGTGATCTGGAATTGGATGAGGCGGCCCATGCGAGTCGTACTCGCAAGAACCACGCCGCGTGTGAGCGCCGCGTGCCATGCAGCGGCTTCCAGTAGCTACGCCTGCGGTCTACGTACTAATGGCATCGCGCTACCAACTCGACGCGGAGATGGTGGCGATGCTGCGGCTCGTCTGCTGGTGGGGATAGCTCGGCTATCGCATCGGCCGGTATGGATGCGATAGCCGTCCAGAGGTGTGGTCGAGGCAGACCGTCAGGCGTTGCGGCGGATGCGGTTGACCATCCGCACCATCAGGAACACCACCCAGGCCAGAATGAGGAACTGCACCACCTCGGTAATGAAGGAGCCATAACCGAACACCGCCGCGCCAGCGGCCTTGGCTTCCGTCAGCGACGCGTAAGGAGCGGGCTGCTTCGGCCCTTCGTTCAGCACCACGAACATGTTGGTGAAGTCGGTCCCGCCCGTGAACAGGCCGACGACCGGCATCACGACGTCGTTGACCAACGAATCGACAATGCGCTGGAACGCCGCGCCGATGATGACGCCGACGGCCAGATCCATGACGTTGCCCTTGGCGATGAACTCGCGGAACTCGTTCAGCATGCAGCCCCCTTGTGGTGTCTTGCCCCTAGAACTTGTACACGAGCGACAGCAACACCGCCACGTCGTTCTTGTTGACGCCGTCGGGTGGACGGTTCTTGAGCGTGTTGAGGACCTCGCCCTTGAACTGTGTGCGCGAGGTGAGGTTGGCCGCCAGGCCCAGACCGGTAATGTAGAGACCGTCCGAAAACTCGCTCATCGGCCACAAGGCACTCACCCGCTGCGTGATTTCCGCGGTCTCGGACAACTGGAACCGGAAGTTCTGACCGGCCGTCAGGGCGCCGCGGGTGTTGACGTCCACGCCGGCGTTCTTCTCCCACACCATGCCGATACCGGCATCCACGGCCAGTTCCGTGCGGTCGTTCTTCACCATCTGGCGGGCGAGACCAACCGTCGGCGACACGAGATAGTCGATTTGTTTGAACTCGTCGGCGAGGTACTGCACCTGGCCGTACACCGACGTACCGTTGAACCATTTGCGATCGGCGCGTGCTTCGAATGCCAGGCGGTCGGTCGTGAGTTCGCCTTCAGACTTGCCGCGGATGTAGAGGCCGTTACCCGTGAACGTCAGCAGCGATCCCGTATCCCGCTTGATATCGAGGGCCACGTTCATCGTCGAGGTATCGCTGTTGCCCTGGGTCATGGCCAGGCCGGCGCCAAACGAGCCGGTCCAGCCGGGCGGCGGCGCGTCGGGATCGGGCGTTTGAGCAGCGGCCGGTGCAGCCAGCAGCAGCAACGCCGCGCCGGCAGCCATGAAGGTGCGAAGGATGAGGACAGAAGACATCCCGACATTGTGCCACGGCCAGCGCAACTGTACGGCATTGTGTCGATGTGGACGATCACCACATCAACACATCACGAGATCCCCAGATCTTCTGGCTCAGGCCGCGGCTTCCGACATGCGCCACGCCGCCTGAATGACGCTGGCTGCCCAGTCGTAGATGGTGTGCTCCGCCACACGCTGCCGCAGCGCCCGCATGCGGCGCTCCTGATCGCCCGCGGGCATGGACAGCGCCTGGTGCAGCACCTGCGCGAACTCGTCCACCGCGAAAGGATTCATCACCAGCGACTCGCGCAGATCGCGTGCCGCGCCGGTGAACCGCGACAGCACCAGCGCCCCGCGCAGGTCGGTCCGCGATGCGATGAACTCCTTGGCCACCAGGTTCATGCCATCGTGCAGCGACGACACGACACAGACATCGGCCGCACGATACAGTGCCGCCACGTCCTCCGGACCGTGATGCTGCCGCAGGTAGGTCACCGGCTGCCACGTCTCCGACCCGAAACGTTCGTTGATGGCCTTCACCGCCAGATCCACATCGTCGCTGATCGACTGGTAGCGCTGGAGCTGCTCGCGGCTGGGCGCACCCACCTGCAGCAGCGTGACGCGGCCGCGCCAGTCGGGCTGCTGCTCGAGCATGCGCTCGAAGGCGCGAATACGTTCGGGAATGCCCTTGGTATAGTCGAGCCGATCGACGCCGAACACGAGCCGCGCATCACCCAGGCGCAGCCGCTCGCGCGTATGCCGGACGTCGGCCTCGAACGTCCGCCCCTTCGGCAGGCGCGACCATGGTTCGGGATCGATGCTGATGGGAAACGGCTTCACGAACGTGCGGTGGCCCTGCCGCACCACCGCGAAGTGCTCACGATCGATGCGCGCTTCGAGTCCGCTGTCGACCGTATCCACGAAGTTGTTGCAGTGGTGCTGGATGTGGAACCCCAGCAGGTCGTTGCCGAGCAGGCCATCCAGGATGTCCTCGCCCCACGGACAGATGCGGAACGCCTCGCTGTTGGGCCACGGAATGTGCCAGAACTGGCAGACGATGGCATCGGGACGGACCTGCTTGACCATGCGCGGCAGCAGGGCGAAGTGGTAGTCCTGCACGAACACGATGGCGCGCGACGTACCGATTTCGTCGATGACCATGTCGGCAAACCGCTGGTTGACGCGCCGGTACTGCTGCCACTCGCGTTCGTCGAACTGCGGCCGCGCATAGGCAATGTGACAGAGCGGCCACAAGGCGTTGTTCGACAACCCGTAGTAGTAACCTTCTTCTTCTTCCGGCGTCAGCCACACGCGGCGCAGGCTGTAGGCCGGCTGATCCGGCGGCACCGCCACGCGATCCTGCGCGTCCACCACGTCGCGATCGCCGCTGCCGCTGCCGTGGGCAATCCACGTCCCGCCGCAGGCCCGCATCACCGGATCCAGCGCGGTGACGAGACCACCGGCCGGGCGCACCCAGGTCACGTCGGTCTTCGCGGATCGCCGCCCGAACCAGCCCAGCAATCCACGCCTGGGCACAACGGTGCGCTTGACGTGGATGTACGGCTCGCGGTTCGCGACCACGATGAGCTTGGTGCTGCTGAAGCGGGGCCCCAGCGCGGCCATGAGCTCGGAAGCATTCATCGTGTGTAGAACCTCATTTCCGTCCGGTCAGCCATCGTAAGAGCGTATCGACGTCGGCGATGCCGTCAAGCTGATGTGTGGCCGCCGTGGGCCGGTTGCCCACCAGCACGCCAATCCCATTGCCGATACACCGGAACGCATCCTCATCCGTCACATCGTCGCCCAGGAACACCACCCAGCCGGCCCGCCCCAGCCGTGCTTCCACGTCGCCGGCAATCCAGGTGACCGCATCGCCCTTGTGGCACGCCACATTGGGCAGGAACTCGATTACCAGCTGGCCCTCCAGCCGGCGCAGGTGCTCGTTGGCAATCCAGGGTGCCGCAATCACGTCGGCCATGGCCAGTGCGGCGTCGCGTTCACCATACGCCACGCTGCGGACGTGAATGGCCACCGACGCGGACTTGTCCTCGATGATCGCGCCGGGAAACCGCTCCTGCACGGCCTCGAGCGCCTGGATCAACTGGTTGACGTGCGCGCGCGCTTCTTCCACGTCCGGATGCTGCCACCGGACATCGAGGTGTTCGATTTCCATGCCGTGCAGCCCGGCGTAATAGGCATAGGCCGGCAATGGCGCCCGGCGCCGGAGGTCCGCCACACGGCGGCCGCTCACGATTCCCACGACCGTCGCCGGCTGCGCGGCAATGTCACGCAGCCACTCGCGGCGGATTTCGGTGAGCATGGGGGCCGCGGGGTTGGGGTGAAACTCCGCGAGCGTCCCGTCGAAGTCGGCCAGCACGATGAGCGGCACGTCTGGCGGCACGGCCTCGATGGCGTGCTGTACGTCGCTCAGCATCAGATAAGTCTACCGGAGGGTTCCAAGTGTCTGGGGCGCCAGCTCGTTGAGGCTCCAGGCGAGCGAAGGCGGGTTCTCGGGTTCGGGTTCAGGCTTGCCTCGCCGAAGCTCGCACCAGCAAGCGAAGGCGGGTCAGGCGCCAATCCGGAGGGCCAGCCAGATAAGGGCCACGCCCGTGAAAACATCCAGTAACTGGCGCAGGCGGGTGTGGACGAACAGGCTGCGCAGCGAGTGGAAGGCCGTGGCCCACGCGGTGTGACAGGCGAGGGCCAGCAGAACATGGGTGGCGGCCAGCACGGCAAAGTAGCCGCGCGCGGCACCAGCCGGCACGAACGTGGGCACGACCGCCAGATAAAAACCAATGATGGCGGGGTTCAGGAGATTGACCGCGAGCCCCTCACGAAACGCGGCGTTTGCCGCACACCCGCGACCCGGCAATGCCGGCGGCAACCACGAAGCGACACGTGACGACACCGTACTGGGCGACCCTGCCCCGGGAGACACTGCCACGCGCGAAACCGTAGTGTCGGCCACGGGCCACGCGCCAGCGTGCCAGGCCCGCCGCAGGCTGCCGAGCCCCAGCCAGCCCAGATACACGGCCCCTGCCAGGCGCACGGCCTCGAGCACCACCGGCCAGCGGCCAACGGCCACCCACAGGCCGAGTCCAGCCAACGTGGCGTGCGTGCTGTTGGCCGTGGCGGCACCAAGCGCCGCCCGCAGCCCGGCACCGCGGCCGCCAGCCAGCGTGTTGCGCACCACCACCGCCGTCGTCGAACCCGGCGTGATGACCAGCAGCGCGGCGACGGCGAGGTACGACAGGTACGAGACAGTCAGGTCCAGAAGCTCCCTATTCCCAGCGCGCGACGAGCCACTGCACCATCAACGCGCCCATCAGCAGGCTCGACACCGTGAGGTGCAGCACCTGGCCGGTTGGCGCCAGCGCCACGTAGGCCAGGAAGACGCCCAGCAGAATCTGAACGGCACAGAGTCCTACCACGGCGTAGGTCCACGACAGAATCACGCGTTCGTGCGCGTGTCGTGCCCACACCACCAGCATCGACACCAGCGCCAGGGACACCACCGCCAGCGACAACGTGCGGTGCAGCCCATCGAACGCCCCCACCGTGGCCAGCGCCAGCTCCCTCGCCACTCCGCGATCCAGCGCGTCGTCCACGCTGCCACGCACCTGCGTACCGATGGCTACCTGCAGCAG
>CAZZGM010000119.1:6306-8413 GCA_964653955.1 uncultured Bifidobacteriaceae bacterium
GGAGGAGCCCTCCGGCGGCAAACGGTAACTGGCATACACGGTGGCGTACACCAGCAGCAGGACGATGATGATGGCCACGACGAGGTGCGCCGTCACAATCCACGGCGCCAGTTCGTGCGCGACCACCCGGCCGCCCAGCCAACCCTCATAGGCAGTGAGCAGCAGCGCGGCCAGCGTCGGCGGAAAGATGTGCGGGTTGCGGCGGTGGTGCCGCCAGGCCGAAATGGTGGTGGCCAGGATACACAGCCCGACGGTCACGCCGAGCAGGCGGTTGAGGTACTCGGTCCACATCAGGACCGGGTTGAAAAGAGCAGGGTCGAACTCCGGGGGGAGTGCCTCCACCGAGGCCGGCGGAAACCAGGAACCAAAACACCGCGGCCAGTCGGGGCACCCCAGGCCGGCGCCCGAAGCCCGCACCAGGCCACCGACCAGAATGAGGGCGTAGGTGATGCCGGTGGTCCAGAGCGCGAGGCGCACGAACGGCGTGCGCGGCCGTGAGGTAGTCACCTCACGATTATCCGGTACCAGCTCAGCCCGAGCCGGCCGGTGGCGGCCCGGGCTCACGGGTCATCGGATGGTGGCCTCTCCCCAGATGATGAGGCGGCCGGAGTGGTAGTCGACAATCATGGATGGACCTCCCTTTGGGGGCTTCTACAAGGCATCAGCGCCAAACCCCGGCGCGGTCCCTCACTGGTGTCGACAAAATTGCGTGCGTTTCATGTCGCGATTGACGTTCCTCCGGCGTATCCCCTCGAGATGGGCACGCAACACGCAACACCGCACGCGGGCGTCAGGCATGGACGCACGGTCGACTCGAATGTAAATGGTTGTCTCCGGCGGCATCGGCACGGTCCCGGCGTTCACCTCAGCGGCATACAATTGCCGATCATGCGTTCTGTCGCCGCTTTCGTACTACTGGGCTGCATGGTCGTCACCCTCGGCTGCGGCGGACAGGGCCCGGCCGCCGCACAGGCACGAACGGCGGAGTCCGACACGGAAACGGTGACGGTCACCACCGCCACGCGCAGACCACTCCTCCACACCATTACCGTTGCCGGCACGCTGGCGGCCGACGAACAGGTGATGCTCAGCCTGCGCGTCACGGGCCGCCTGGACACGCTGCTCGTCGACCTGGGCAGCCCCGTCAAGCGTGGACAGGTCATCGCGCAGCTGATGCCCCGCGACTTCGAACTCCGCCTGCAGCAGGCCGAGGCCGCGCTGCAGCAGGCGCGTGCCCGTCTGGGCCTGCCGGTCGATGGCGAAGACGACACCGTCGATATCACGCAGACGGCGCTCGTGCGGCAGGCCGAGGCCGCCCGCGTCGAGGCCCGCAATCAGCGCGACCGCATTGCCACGTTCGTCACGCGCGGCATCTCGGCCAAGGCCGAACTCGATACCGCCAACGCCACGCTGGAAATTGCCGAAGGCCGCTATCAGGACGCGCTGGAGGAACTACGCAACCGGCAGGCCCTGCTCGCCCAGCGCCGTTCCGAGGTCGCCCTCGCCCGTCAGGCCCTGGACGACACCGTCCTCATCTCTCCTCTCGACGGCATCGTCCGCGAGCGGATGGCCGTGGCCGGCGAGTTCCGCACGGCCGGCACGCCGGTGGTCACCGTCGTGCGCCAGGATCCGCTGCGTCTGCAACTGGCGGTGCCCGAGCGGCGCGCCACCGAAGTACGAATGGGGCAGGTGGTGCGCGTCACGCTCGAAGGCGACAGCACCGTCCACGAAGGCCGCGTGGTGCGTGTGAGCCCGTCCATTACCGAAGGGACGCGGACGCTGGCGCTCGAAGCCGTCATTCCCAACGGCCAGGGCCAGTTGCGTCCCGGATCGTTTGCCCGTGCCGACATCGTCGTGAACGAAGCGCCGGCCCTCGTCGTGCCGCAATCGGCGGTGGTCACGTTTGCCGGCCTCGAGAAGGTGCTGACCATCGAGGAAGGCCGCGCGAAGGAAGTTCGCGTGCGCACGGGCCGCAAGGCCGACGAGATGGTGGAAGTGGTGGAAGGCCTGGACGACGGGGCCGTGGTCATCCTGAACGCGAGTGCGCTGGCCGACGGCACGGCCGCCAGCGTCCGCATGCCGTTCCTCTCAGGGCGCGACGCTGACG
>CAZZGM010000120.1:0-8402 GCA_964653955.1 uncultured Bifidobacteriaceae bacterium
AACTGATGGGCACGCGTCACGCGGACGGCGCCTTCCAGCAGGTTCAGGGCAATGGCCGTGACAGTGCGTTCGTTGGGCTCGGCCAGATGGGTTCCCGCGGTCCAGGCGTTGAACGTACCAATGGCCGGACCGCACCACATCTGGTAATCCTGCTGGCGGCCGGGCGTGCCTTCACGCGCCCAGCGGTTCGACTGGCCCAGATACCAGCGGAACACCAGCGCCATACGATGGTGCGGCTCGCGCGTGGCGCGCTCCACCTGCGCCGGCTCGCGGGCCGTCCAGAACCGGACGCACTCGTTCCAGATGTCGTCGAAGCTGGCGCGGAACACCTCGCGTTCGAGACGCTGCCGCACGTCGGCGGGCAGGGCCTCGAGACTGGGGTATTCGCGATACAGCTCGTAGAGCCGCCGCGCCCGCTGCGGGAACAACGTGCCGCGCTTCAGCACCTGCACCTCGATGCCCATTTCGAACATATCGGCCGCTGGCGCCATCGTGACATCGGCCATGCCGGCTTCGGCCAGCATGGCGCGGGCGGCGTCGGACGTGCCGCTTTCGCGGGCCAGCTGATTGACGGTGCCGGTCACCACGTAATCCGCGCCCATGGCAAAGGCCGCCGCCACGGCCATGGGATCGCCAATACTGCCCGCGGCACCCACGCGCACCGGGCGGGGCCAGCCGCCTCGTGGTGCCAGCTCGTCACGCAGCTGACGGATGAGCGGCAGCAGCACCGGCAGCGGCCGCCGGTCGGTATGTCCCCCCGAATCCGCCTCGCACGTCACATCGTCTGCGACGGGCAGCAGGGCGGCCAGCCGCGCTTCGTCCGGCGTGAGCGCGCCGCTGGCGGTCAGTGACTCCAGCAGGGCGGCCGGCGGCGGCTGCAGGAAGTGGCGGGCCACTTCCGTGCGGCTGATCTTGGCCATGACCCGGTTGGGCCGGATGATGCGGCCGTAGGGGTCGCAGCGCAGGCCGGTCGAGGCATAACGCACCACCGACGGCGCCAGGCTCATGAACGCCGATGCCTCGATGCGGGTCACACCGCGCGCGAGGTAATAGTCCACCAGCGCGTCTTCGAGCCCCGGCTGATCGGGCGAATGGATGAGGTTGGCGCCCCACGGCGCGCCCGGCACGTCGGCCAGGTTGCGGAAAATCTGCTCGACGCCCGCTTCCACCTGTTCGAAGCGGAGGCCGCCGGCGCCAAAAAAAGCCAGCAGGCCGTGTCGTGCGGCGGCGGAGACGAGGTCCACCGAGGCAATGCCCGTGGCCATGGCACCGGCCGCGTAGGCGTAACGCGCGCCGTGTTCTTCACAGAAGCTGCGGTCGCCCAGCCATTCGGCGTGCAGCGCGGGTAACAGGGCTCTTACCGGATAGGCGCCGGGGGCCGGTGTCCCCGTGAGTTGTCCGCCAAATCCGAGGCCCAGCCGCGGGGCGGGGTGCTCGTCGGCCGCCACCACCCACACGGGGTCGGCCGGCCGATCGACGGCGGCCAGCACACCTGCGGCACCGAAGTCGGCAGGCGCGTGCGCGGCGGGAATCCAGTAGCCGGGGGTGGAAGGCATCGCTACGTCAGGTCGTCGAAGAACTCAGCAGGGCCGGACGGTTCGAACTGGCCCAACCTGCGTAAGTTAGCACGGGTTGGCCTGGGGTAGAATTCGAGGTCCGTCTTTCGATTCCGCAGTTCGTATTCCCCTTCACCATGGCCGACGCGGCGCCAGCGGCGCAGAAGAAGTGCAACCCGTACGACCGTTCGCTCGTGGAAGGTCCCGTGGGCCCGGCGGTGTGGAAGCTGGCCTGGCCGACAATGATGCAGAACGTCATTGCCGGGTTGCAAGGGCTGGTCGACCACGTATTGGTGGGTAACCTCATTGGTTACACGGCCAATGCCGCCATTGGCATCAGCTGGCAGATTTTCCTGGTCGTCATCGTCTTCATGGCCTCGCTGTTTACCGGCCAGGCCGTGCTGGTGGCCCGATTCGTCGGCGCGGGCGACCAGGACAAGGTCAATCGCACGGTCTATCAGGCGTTTCTGACCGCGGTTGCCATGTTCGTGTTCCTGATGGCGCCGTTTGGTTATTTTGCCGCGCCGGCGCTGCTGGATCTGGTCAATGCCGCCCCCGAAGTGAAGGCGCAGGCGCTGCCGTTTCTCCGCATCAACTTCGTCTTCAGTATCGGCATGATGCTGTTTTTCATGCTGAGTTCGGCGCTCAGGGCCGCCGGTGACGCCCGCACACCGCTCCGGCTGGGCGTGATGATGACGGTCATCAACCTGGTGCTGAACCTGATCCTCATCCCGCGGTTCGGAACGGCGGGGTCGGCCATGGGCACGGTCATTGCCTCGAATACCGTGAGTTTCGTGGCCCTCTACCTGCTTTTCAAGGGCAAGTTGGTGGTCCGGTTTTCGCGGCACATGGA
The DNA here is from genome assembly GCA_964653955.1 of uncultured Bifidobacteriaceae bacterium. Lineage (GTDB taxonomy): Bacteria > Acidobacteriota > Vicinamibacteria > Vicinamibacterales > UBA2999 > VFZN01. Next base: position 2,410 of record CAZZGM010000120.1, read on the forward strand.
CTTCCGGCCGGACTGGGCCATCATCCGCGCGCTGTTCCGGTTTGGCCTGCCGACCGGTGTCCAGGGGATTGCCATGAACGTGGCCGGCGTGATGCTGCTGCGGTTCATCGGCTCGCTGGAACACAGCGCCGCCGCGCAGGCGGCCTTTGCCATTGGTTATACAGAGCTCTTTTCGCTGATTACCTGGACGTCCGTGGGCCTGATGAGCGCCGCCGCCACGGTGGCCGGGCAGAATCTCGGCGCCGGACACCCGGAACGCGCCATCGAGGGCGTGCACGCCGCTTCACGGATTGGCCTGGGCGTGGCCTCGGTGGTAGGGGTGGCGTTTCTCGTGTTTCCGCGCCTGTTACTCGGCATTTTCGGCGCCACGGAAGACGAGGTCGCGCGCCTCGGCGAACACCTGCTGCGTTACCTGGCCGTGTCAGGTTTTTTCATTACCGTGGCTCTTACCTATACCGGCGGCCTCCAGGGCACCGGCGATACCCGCAGCCCGCTGTTCATCACGCTGGCGTCCCAGATAGCCGTGCCCATCGGAATGTGCCTGGCCATCCAGGCCACCCGGCCCCTGGTGGCCTCGGACATCTGGCTCGCCATCGTCCTGGGCCACTTCACCCGGAGCGTTCTCACCGTCCTCCGCTTCCGCCAGGGCCGCTGGCGGCATATCAAGGTGGAGATCGAGGGAAGGTAAGGAAGGCAAAGGCAAAAGGCGGAAGGCAAAAGGCGGAAGGCAGAAGGCGGAAGGCAAAACCGGCATAGAATTTTGCGCAGTTCACGCCCACGAACCGAACATAGATACCGGAGAACCCTGCTCATGCCCTCTCTTGCCGCCCGCCGCCGTGTTCCATCGCCGCAGAACGATCCGAACCTGGGATACGCCCCCGGGTCGCCGGAACGGGCGGCACTGAAGGCGCGGCTCGAGGCCATGGCCGGTGAGGTGGCCGACATCCCCGTCATCATTGGCGGGCGCGAGGTGCGCACCGGGAACACCGGCACGGTGGTGATGCCGCACAAGCACGCGCATGTGCTGGCGACCTATCACAAGGCCACGCCGGAACTCGTGCGCGAGGCCGTCGATGCCTCGCTCCAGGCGCGGCGCGAGTGGGCCAGCTGGCCGTTCGAGGATCGCGCGGCGGTGTTTCTGCGCGCGGCGGAACTGCTCACCACCACCTGGCGGCAGACGCTCAACGCCGCCACCATGCTCGGCCAGTCCAAGACGGCGTTCCAGGCGGAAATCGACGCGGCGTCGGAGCTGGTGGACTTCTGGCGCTTCAACGTCGCTTTTGCCGAAGAACTGCTCGGCGAGCAGCCGCTCAGCTCGCATTCCACCTGGAATCAGCTCGAGTACCGGCCGCTCGAAGGCTTCGTCTACGCGGTGACGCCGTTCAACTTCACGGCCATTGGCGGCAATCTCTCCGGCGCGCCCGCGCTGATGGGCAACGCCGTGGTGTGGAAGCCGGCCGCCACGGCGCTGCTGGCCAACTACTACACCTACAAGCTGCTGGAAGCCGCCGGACTGCCGCCGGGCGTCATCAACTTCCTGCCGGGCGACCCGGTCGCCATTTCCGAAATCCTGCTGGACCATTCCGAACTGGCCGGCGTGCACTTCACGGGCAGCACGGCTGTTTTCAACAGCATGTGGCAGCGCGTCGGCCGCAACCTCGGCACCTATCGCGGTTATCCGCGCCTGGTCGGCGAAACCGGCGGCAAGGACTTCATTGTCGTACACCCCTCGGCCGATGCACAGGAGGTGGCGGTGGCCGCCGTGCGCGGCGCCTTCGAGTTCCAGGGGCAGAAGTGTTCGGCCGCCAGCCGCATGTATGTGCCGAAGTCCATGTGGGCCGACCTCCGCGACCGCATGGTGGGCATGATGTCGGACATCCGCATGGGCGACGTCCGCGACTTCCGCAACTTCATGGGCGCCGTCATCGACCAGAAGGCGTTTGCGCGCATCAGCGGCTACATCGACGATGCGAAGGCCAATGCGCGCATCATTGCCGGCGGCGGCTGCCACGGCGACGAAGGCTATTTCGTGGAGCCGACGCTGGTGGAAACCAGCGACCCGGGCTATCGCCTGCTGTGCGAGGAGATCTTCGGGCCCGTGCTGGCCGTGCACGTCTATGACGATGCGAAGTGGAGCGAGACGCTGGAGGTGGTGGACCGGACCTCGCCGTATGCGCTCACCGGCTCGGTGTTCGCGCGGGATCGTGCGGCCATCCGCGAAGCCTCGTTCACGCTCCGCAACGCCGCCGGCAACTTCTACATCAACGTCCAGCCCACCGCCGCCGTGGTTGGCCAGCAGCCGTTTGGTGGTGCCCGTGCCAGCGGCACCAACGACAAGGCCGGCGCCAAGATGAACCTGATGCGCTGGGTGAGCGCCCGGACCATCAAGGAAACGTTCGTCCCGCCTACCGACTTCCGCTATCCCTTCATGGGTGAGGAGTGAAGAGACGGCGAATCGCATCGGCTGCGAATTACGAATTTGTTTGATTGTTGTTCAATTAAGCAACACGACCATTTCTCGTAAGGACCAAATGGTCTCTTGAAGTCTTTTAAATTCCCTTAAATTGCTATTAGGGCAAGCTCGGCCCAATACTTGCTGTGTTCCGTCGCGAAATGGACAGACGCGTTCGGGATGAGGCGGGCTTCACCCTGCTCGAGACGCTCGTGGTCGCCGGCATCATTGCCGTGATCTCCGCGATCGCGATCCCGGTCACGACCGATATGATCCGGCGCGCCAAGGCCGACAGCGCCGCCGAGGTCGCCGTGCGCGCCATCAGTGCGGCCCGTGCCCGCGCCATTGCCGAGCGCCGCAACATCCGGCTCAACTTCGTCGATCCGAACCGCATCCAGTTGATCCGCGAGGAGGTCAACGACAACGGCGTGACCACCGGCACCACGCTGGTGGCCGAGACCTTACTCGAGGCCGGCCAGGAGTTCTGGCGTTTTGCCGGTCAGCCCGACACCCCCGACATGTTTGGCGCGAGCAGTCCGATTACCTTCGACGGTACCGCGCCGGTGATGTTCACCACTGACGGCTCGCTGGTCGACTCGGCCGGCGACGTCGTCAACGGCTCCATCTTCTTCGGCGTGTCGACCCAGCCGGACACCGCCCGCGCCGTGACCATCCTCGGGGTTTCGGGTCTGATGCAGGTCTGGAAGTGGAGGGGATCGTCGTGGATGCAGTGACCCCGACCTCGCGGTCGTCGTCCGAGCACGGCTTCTCGCTCGTGGAGCTGATGGTGGCCACGATCATCCTCACCGTCGGCGTGCTGTCGCTCGCTGCCCTGCTGGCTGCGGCGGTCAAGGCGGTGGGCGGCTCGTCGTACCGCCTGATTGCCCGCGAGAAGGCCCGTGAGGCCATCGAGAGCGTGCATGCCGCCCGCGACACCGGCCGTGTTTCGTGGCGCGACATCAACAACGTCAGCAACGAGGGCATTTTCCTCGACGGTGAACACCCGCTGCGCCAGGCCGGTCTGGACGGGATCGTGAACACCGAGGACGATGAGCTTGCCGACTTCGAGGTGCAGCTGAAGCCCGGGCCTGACGGCATCCTCGGTACCGCCGACGATGTGGAGGTGTCGCTCGGCGAACGCTTCACCCGCGAAATCCGGATCGAACCCATTCTCAACCCCGACGGCACGGTCAGTCAGACCTTGCGGCAGATCACCGTGACCATCCGCTACGTGACCGAAGGCACGCCGCGCACGTACTCGCTGAGCACCTACATCTCCTCCTACTCCTAGACGGCCATGCGCACCACGCTCCTACGTCCTCGTTCGCGCCGTTCCGAGTCCGGCTACTCGCTCGTCGAGCTGGTGGTGGCGATGGGCATCTTCACCGTCATCATGGGCGCCACGGTGGCCGGCCTCGCCAGCGCCAACCGCGCCAATCAGATCGTGATTGGCATGGCGTCGATGAACTCCGGCCTGCGCGCCGGGATGGACCTCATGGTGCGCGACCTGCTGCAGGTTGGTTCAGGGCTGCCGCCAAACCACGTCATCGAGATCCCCAGTGGCACTGGGGCGGCGCCGATCAGGCTGCCCGGGCCGCCGGGTTCCAACTTCGCGCTGGAGGCGGGGCGCCCCGACATTCCGGCGGTGATTCCGTTCCCGGGCGGCGGCCCCGCGATCGTTCCGGCCGGCGCCTCCTCGGACGATGGCGTCCCGACCGACGTGCTGATTGTGCTCATGGCCGACAACGCGTTCCTCGACGTGCCGCTCACCGCGATTACCGCGACGAGCATCAACGTGGCGCCCGGGCCGGTGCTGGATGCCGGGCCCGACCGCGTGGCGCCCGGCCAGCTGATGATGGTCACGAAGGGGTCGGTGTCGACCCTCGTGCAGGTAACCGCCGTCGATGTCGAAGCGCGCCTCCTGACCTTCGCCGCCGGCGATTCGCTCAACCTGAACCAGCCCACCGCCCAGTTCGGCACACTGGCGGCCGTCAACGCCGCCGACCCACCCAACAACCCGGCGCTGACCAGGGTCAGCCGGATCCGGATGATTGGCTACTACCTGGACGCCACCACCGATCCGATGCGTCCGCGGCTGGTACGGCGGGTCAACAACGGCAGCGCGGAGGAGTTCGACAACGACACGCTCGGCACCGCCGTGGCCATGGACGTGGAGAACCTGCAGTTCACCTACGACATTGTCGACGGCGAGGACAACCCTGCCAATGTGCGCATGACGGTCCAGGACCGCGACGGCTCCGGCCGCTGCAACCCCAACGCCTGCGACGAGGCCCAGATCCGCAAGGTGAATATCGTCCTCTCCGGACGGACACAGCGCGGTGATCACGGCGCCGTCCGCAACATGCTCACGTCGCAGGTGAGCTTCCGCGGGATGTCCTTCGTGGACGAATACAAGGCTCCGGGCACCTAGGAGCACCCCAGACATGAATCGCGCCCCCCGACTCACAGGACACGACATCATGAGCCCCACGGCGATCAGGTCGAACGAATCCGGCGTGGCCATCATCACGACGCTGCTCGTCATGATGCTGATCAGCGGGCTGATGGCCGGCATTTTCGCCGCCGTGCAGTCCGATTTGCGCGAGGCCTCCACCGACCGCGACCAGACCCAGGCCTATGCCGCGGCCCACGCCGGCCTCGAGAAGCTCACCGCCGGCCTGGCCGAGCTCTTTCTGACCGACGTCAGCCCGGCCACTTCCGCCATCGACGCCATCGGCACGACGCCACCCGACATCCCCGGCTTCGAGTACACCTCGCCGGGCGGCGGCGACGGCTTTACCATCACCTACCTCGACGCCGACGGTAACGGAGTGCCCGATGTGCTGCCGAACACGGCAATCACGACCGGGCCGTTCGCCGGGTTCATCGGCCTCATCACGCCCTACACCATGACGGTGACCGCCAGGTCGACGACCGGACGGTCGGAGGTGCGCCTGCGCCGCGAACTGCAGACGGTGGCGGTACCGGTGTTCCAGTTCGGCATGTTCTCGGAATCCGACCTGTCGATTTTCGCCGGCGGCGGCTTCCGCTTCGGCGGCCGCGTGCACACCAACGGCAGCCTGTTCGTGGCGGCGCAGAGCAACGCCAATGCGGCCTGGAACATCGTCTTCAACGACCGCCTCACCGCGGTCAACGAAGTGATCCGCAACTACCTGTCGAACACCCTGCTCGTCAGCACCTCGTCGCCGAGCTTCAACAACGAGGTGCGTATTCCCACGTCGTCGTCGACGAACGATGTGCTGAAGCAGTCACCCAACATGGGCAGCGTGACCGGCATGCCGGGGACGTCGATCAACCCCAACTGGGTGTCGATCTCGACGGGCACGTTCAAAGGCTACGTCCGCACTGGCGCCACCGGCGCGCGGCGGCTGGATTTGCCGCTGGTCTCGCAGGGGGCCACGCCGGTGGATCTGATCCGGCGGCCGCCGCTCACCTCGGTGGCTGCCGATCCGCCACTGGTCCTCGCCCAGCGTTACTTCCGGCAGGCCAGCCTGCGCATCCTGCTGTCGGATCGGCCGGA
>CAZZGM010000121.1:0-8348 GCA_964653955.1 uncultured Bifidobacteriaceae bacterium
GTGTCCAATCGGACAGGGGAAGCGCACATGCGAACGCTGGCGCCCGCGCTCATCGTGCTCGTCGTGGCGTCCACCGTGGCAACGGCCCAGACCGAGACGCTGCCTGTGTACCGTGCCGACGGATGGCGAGCCTTCTGCACCGGGCTGACGCTGTTTTCGGAACCTCTCGCGGTGTCGCAGCTGACGGGCCAGTTCGCGGTCAGCCGAGACGAAGCGCGGCTCGTGACTTCCTCCTGTCGCAACTTCCTGGCGACGCTGAATCTCGTGGATGTCGAACTTCGCCGCGAGATCACGAACACTTATCGCTCGCCGTTATCTCCGCCCCCGCAGAGGCGCCTGCCGGATCTCCCCGAGTTCGATCCGATCATGCTGCCGCCGGGGGTGTCGAATCTGCGCGAGGAGCTCGTGCGCACGGGCCGGATGGCGGAATACGAGGCTCGCCGCGAGGCGGTGGTGGTGGCGTTGGTCGACGAACTGCAGCGGCTGGTATCGCCACCTGGCCTCGATGCGATGGAACGGCATGTGCGCGAAGAGGTGACCAGCCGCATCGTCCGTACGGATGCGCCGCGACCACAGCTTCCGACGACGCTGCGGCGTACGCTTCGGGAACCTCAGGTTGCGCGAGAATCGTCCGCCGAGCCAACCTTCGCACCTGAAGTGGATGGGGCGAGAGCCGTTGATGCAATCCCGGGAGGCAGCACCGTGGTCTGGTTACAGCCGGGCCCGCCGTTCTCCAGATCCATCCAGGTGCCTCCGGGCATCGTTGGCAATCCGTGGCCGGGCTCGTTCGAGAATGGCGTCCTGCGCCTGGAGGCGGATCAGATCGATCCGCTGCCGCACGCTCTTGGCGAACTGGCGCGGCTCACCGGCATCCCGATCCACCGTGAAGAACCGCCCTGGGCCTATCCCGGCGACCTCACCATCGTCCCGCTGCCGCGCGGCGGTCAGCAACTGGGCCGTCCGAAGAGGGCAGTGCTCCGGCTGGAGCATCCGCTCGACGCGATCATGCCCGACATCATCACGCTCGACACGAGCACGCCGGACGCGACCATGCTCGACACGGTTGCCATGCTCGTCGAAGACCTGCTGCTCCAGTACGAACGGCAGGGCAGCTCCGCCCGCTTCAGAGTGGAGCGGAGCGGCGATGCCCTGCAGGTGATACCCGTGTCGATGAAGAACGCCGAGGGCATCGAGGTGCCGGTGGTGCCGCTGCTCGACACGCCGATCGTGGTCCCGGAGGGCGAACGCGCACTGGGCGAGTGGTTCGATGTCATTGCGGCCGCGCTCGGCGAAGCCAGCGGCACGCCGGTCGTCTCGAACGTGATGGGCAATGCGTTCACGCGGAACCGGGCCGCGCTATCGGCGCACCACGAGCCGGCACGCGTGGTTCTGCTCCGGCTGCTGGAAGCGGCACCGGGGATGTACTGGAGCATCAGCTACGACCCGCACCAGCGCCGCTATCTGCTTTCGAGCAGAAGCGCCTGGGTCAGCCGCAAGCGCCTCTGAAGTCCTGTTGTCCGCCTCGGAGCGCACTCGCTCGGGAAGGCCCTGCGGGCAGCCTGCTGGAACCTATCGACACGAGCCCCGTCCAATCCCCTGAGCCGCGCTTGTCCACCGGAACTCTCGCACGATGCCGGTGAGCGGCGGCGGGAGATTTGAGCTCATGCTGTCCGACATCCGATACGCCCTCCGCTGGCTGGCTCGCAGCCCCGGTTTTGCGGCCGTGGCCATCCTGTCGCTTGGCCTTGGCGTGGGCGTCAACACCGCCATGTTCTCGCTGGTCGACACACTGTTGTTCAAGCCGCTGCCGGTACGCGAGCCCGGTGCTCTCGTGGACGTGTTCACGTCGGACGATGAGGAGTACGAGACCTCGTCATATCCGGATTACGCCGACCTGCGGGATGGGAACGACGTGTTCGACGACATGACGGCCTACAGCCCGATGTTCGCGCCGCTCTCGCTGGGCGAACGCTCCCGCCTCATCCTCGGGCACATCGTCACCGGCAATCACTTCAGCATGCTTGGCGTGCAGCCGCACATCGGCCGTCTGTTCGTGCCATCGGATGATGCGCCGGGGGCGGAGCGAGTGGTGGTGATTTCGCACCGGATGTGGCAGACGGAGTTTGGCGGACTGCCGTCGGCCGTTGGCCAGTCCGTGACGCTGCGCGGGTTGCCGTACACGATTGTCGGCGTGACACGTCCCGCGTTTCGCGGCGTGGTGGCGCTGCTGGAACCGGAGCTATGGGTGCCCATGGCACACGCCGAGGAAGTGGAACCGGTCGGCATCCAAAGTTCCGTGCCCGGACCCGGTGACACACGGCTCGAACGTCGCGGCACGCGCTGGCTGTTCGTCAAGGGACGTCTGAAGTCTGGCACCACGGCGCCAACGGCGCATGCCGCCGTCGCCCTCATCGGACAGCGACTCGCGGCCGCGTATCCGCAGACCAACAAGGGGCAGCGGTTGTCGGCGGTGCCCACATCCGAGGTGCGCATGCTGGTGCCGCAGGCTGGCGGTGCCTTGTCCATTGGCGCGGCGGGTCTGATGGCCGTTGTCGGCCTCGTTCTGCTCATTGCCTGCGCCAACGTTGCCGGCCTGCTGCTGGCCAGGGCGGCCGCGCGGCGCCGTGAGATCAGCGTCCGCCTGGCAATTGGTGCCGGGCGCGGGCGGTTGATCCGCCAGTTACTGGTAGAGGGTGCGGTGCTGGGGGTGCTGGGTGCGGCGGCCGCCATCGGCAGCGCCTGGGTGATCATCCGCGTGCTCACGGCCATCCGCCTTCCGCTGCCCGTGCAGCTCGTGCTGGACTTCGGCCTCGACTGGCGCGTGCTGACGTTTGCAGTGATGGTCGCCGTTGGCACGGGCATGTTGGCCAGTCTGCTGCCGGCGCTCAAGGCCTCGTCCCCGAACCTCGTGGCGGACCTGCGCGGCGAAGTGCCGGTGCGCCGCGCGCGCCGCCACCGCGTTGCGCTGCGGGACGCACTCGTTGTCGCACAGGTCGCCCTCAGCGTGGTACTGCTGGTGGTGGCCGGCCTGCTGCTCCGCAGCCTGGGCGAATCCGGGCGCGCGGACGTGGGATTCCGGACCGACGGGCTCGCGCTGTTGTCGTTCGACACCGACATGGTGCGTTACGAGCCGGAACAGGGACAGCGGTTCTGGGAACAGGCGCTGGAGCATGTTCGCAACATGCCCGGCGTGACGTCGGCGGGCACGGCCTACCCGAGCGTGCCGTTCGAGCTGAACTTCAACAATACCCAGCTGCGCGTCGACTCGAAAACCTACGCCGAGGGTGAACGCGGCGAGAGCATTGAGAACACCATGGTGTCGCCTGGCTATCTGGAGACGCTGGGCGTTCGTGTCGCGTCGGGACGCGACTTTCTGGACAGCGATCGCGACGATACACCGCTGGTGGCACTGGTGAACGAAACCATGGCACGGCGCTTCTGGCCCGATGGCGCGGTAGGGCGCACGTTCACCACCGTTGCCACCAACCGCACCTATCGCATCGTGGGCGTCGTGGCCAACCACCGGGCGCACACCGTGCTCGAACAGCCGGCGCCCTTTGCCTACTTCGCCGCGCTGCAGCGGCCAGCGCGCTACAACTACCTGGTGGCGCACACGAATGGCGATGCCGGTGTGCTGCTCGAGCGCATGCGGCGTGAACTGCTGGCCATGGAACCCGGACTGGTGTTCATGGGCAACAGCACCATGGCCGACAACGTCACCATGAGCCTGCTGCCAGTGAAAGTGGGTGCGTGGCTGGCCGCCGGCTTCGGAGCGCTGGGGACGCTGCTGGCGGCTATCGGTCTTTACGGCGTCACTGCCTTTTCTGTCTCGCGCCGTACGCGTGAAATCGGTGTGCGGATGGCGATTGGCGCCAATCCGGGCAACGTGCTCGGGATGGTCCTGCGCCAGGGACTGGCCCTCACCGCCGCGGGACTCCTGATTGGCGGAGGACTGGCGGCCGTGGCCGCCGGCCTTCTGGCAGGGCTGCTTTATGGCATCACACCCGCTGACCCCACGGCCTGGGCGGTGGCCGCGGGCACGCTGCTTGCCGCGGCCGTGGCGGCCAACCTCATTCCCGCGCGCCGAGCCATGCGCGTAGATCCTGTGAAGGCACTCCGGATGGAATAGAAGGCCTTCTTTTTCCCCTCCGCGTATACTTACCGGCTTGGAGGAGGTATCCGTGAGATCTACCCGCACCTGGTCGGTATTGTCGGCCGCTCTCGTTGCCATGCTCGGTGTGAGCCTGGCGGCACAGCAGATGCAGCCCACGCAGCCGCGTGGCAGTCAGGGCGAAGGGCCTTTCGACCGGCTCGTCATCCGTGGCATCACGATGATTGATGGAACGGGCGCGCAGCCGCGCGGACCCATGGACATCGTCGTCGAGCAGAATCGCATTTCGGAGATTGCCAGCGTTGGCTTCCCGAAGGTGCCCATCAACGAGCAGCGGCGGCCCGCCAAGGGGACCAGGGAGATCGACGGCACCGGCATGTACCTGATGCCCGGCTTTGTCGACCTGCACGTCCACTGCGGTGGCGGCCAGGCCAACATTCCCGACTACGTTTACAAGCTGTGGATGATGCACGGTGTCACCACCGTACGTGGCGTGCCCTGCGGCGGGATGGATTGGGACCTCGCCCAGCGCGCGGCCTCGGCCAAGAACGAAATCGTTGCGCCCCGAATCTTCGCCTACCATCGTCCGTTCAGCGGCGACGGCTGGGATCGCAGCAAGGGCCAGTCGCCCGAGACCGCGCGCGAGTGGGTGCGGTGGGCAGCCGGCAAGGGTATCGACGGCCTGAAGATGGGCGCGTTCGACCCCGAAATCATGGAAGCGCTGCTCGACGAAGCCAAGAAGCACAACCTTGGTTCCACCGCGCACCTCGATCAGATGGGCGTCGTCCGCATGAATGCGCTCCAGGCCTCGCGCCTCGGCCTCGGCGCCATGACGCATTATTACGGCCTGTTCGAGAGCCTGCTGAAGGACAGCAGCATCCAGGCGTATCCCGTCGACCAGAACTACAACGACGAGCAGCACCGCTTCGGCCAGGTGGCGCGCCTGTGGGACAAGATCCACCCGCGCGGCAGCGAGCCGTGGAACGCGCTGATCAAGGAATGGGTCGACAACAAGTTCATCATCGATCCGACGATGACCATTTACTCGGCCGGTCGTGACGTGATGCGCATGCGCAACGCCGACTGGCACGAGCAGTACACCATCCCGTCGCTGTGGGAGTTCTTCCAGCCGAACCGCGTGGCGCACGGCGCCTACTGGTTCAACTGGACGACCGAAGACGAAGTGGCGTGGAAGAAGTTCTACCAGGTGTGGATGAGCTTCCTGAACGACTACAAGAACGCCGGCGGCCGCGTCACCACCGGGTCGGACTCGGGCTTCATCTACCAGACCTACGGCTTCGGCTACATCATCGAATTCGAGATGCTCCAGGAAGCCGGCTTCCACCCGCTCGAAGTCATTCGTTCGGCCACGCTGTACGGCGCCGAGGCGTTGCACGAGCCCAAGGGCAAGTCGATTGAGTTCGGCATCATCCGTCAGGGTCTGCTGGCCGACATGGTGATCACCGACCAGAACCCGCTCGAAAACTTCAAGACCCTTTATGCCACCGGTGCCGTGCGCATCAACGACGAGAACGCGCGCGTCGAGCGCGTCGGCGGCGTCAGGTACACCATCAAGGACGGCATCGTCTACGACGCGAAGAAGCTCGCGCAGGACGTGCGCGAGATGGTGAGCGCCGCGAAGAAGCAGCGGCCGACCACGGCGAACCGGCAGCAGTAATTATCCGTCTCATACGAGCGGACCAACACCAACACTGACGAACAGGACGGCTCAGGGCCGTTCTGTTCGCGTTTTCGCGCATGGCTCCCCTATGCGAATCTTCGTCAAGGCCCTCGTTGCCCTGGCCGCACTGGCCATCCTTGCCGCCGCTGGCGGCCTGTCGTATCTCTACGCTGCATATCCGGATGTTCCACCGCCGGAGTCCGTGACGTTGCCGTCATCGCCCGATGCGCTGGCGCGCGGTCGATACCTGGCCGAACACGTGGCCGTGTGCATCGACTGTCATTCGGAGCGGGACTTCAGCCGGTTTGCGGGACCCATCCGGCACGGCACCATCGGCCAGGGGGGCGAGCAGTTCGATCGCGTCACGGCAGGCGTCCCCGGCACCATCCTGGCGCCCAACATCACGCCCGCGGGCATTGGCGCCTACGACGATGGCGAACTACTGCGGGCGGTGACGACGGGTGTTGCCCGTGACGGCAGGGCGATGTTTCCGTTGATGCCGTACGTGAACTACGGACACATCGACAGGGATGATGTCCTGGCGATGCTGGCATATGTGCGGACGCTGGCACCCGTCGAGCATGCGGTGCCGGCGCGCTCGCTCGACTTTCCCATGAACCTGATCGTGCGGACGATTCCGCGCGCGGCCAACTTCGAGCGCCGCCCGCCAGCCGGCGACAAGGTTGCGTCAGGACGATATCTCGTCACCGTGGCGTCGTGCGCGGATTGTCACACGCCAATGGACGATCGCGGTCAGCGCCTGCCCGGCATGGAGTTCGCCGGCGGTATGACGTTTCGTCAGGCTGGATCCGGCTACCGCTCGGTCAGCGCCAACATCACGCCGCACGCGTTGACGGGTATCGGTCAGTGGTCCGAGGAACAGTTTGTCGACAAGTTCAAGGCGTTCGAGGCCGAGGACAACCGCGTGCTGACCGACGCCGAGCAGCGGCAGAATTCGATGATGCCCTGGAAGCAGTACGCCGGCATGACCCGCGAGGACCTTGCTGCAATTTTTGCGTACTTGCGGACGCAGAAGCCTGTTCTCCACCGCGTGGACGTGTTCCCCGACGCTCGTCCCAGCCGCTGACGTAAGGGCGCGATCCACGCGCCGCCAGTTCGGCTACCATGTGCCGTCGTGGCTGACGGCAGGTTCGACCTCGCCATCGTCGGCGGCACGCTGGTGTCTGCCGGCCGCAAGTGGAGCGGCACCATTGCCATCCGCGACGGCAGGATTGCGGACCTGCTGGCGCCGGGTGATGACTGTGTCGCCGAGCGCATCTACGACGCGCGCCGCCTGCACGTCCTGCCGGGCATCATCGATACACACGTGCACACGCGTTTTCCCGGTGGGGAAGAACGCGAAGACTTCGCGTCGGGTACCGCCGCCGCGGCCGCCGGCGGTGTCACGACCATCTTCGAGATGCCGGTATCGAAGATACCCACCAACTCGGCGGAGAACCTGACGCGGCGCGTGGAGGCGATGGCACCGCAGGCGTATGTCGACTTTGCGCTGTACGGCGGTGCCGGCCGCGACAACGTGAAGCGCATTGTCGAACAGGCCGAAGCTGGCGCGGTGGCGTTCAAGACGTTTCTGCAGCCGCCACCCGCCGGGCGGGAAGAGGAGTTTCGCGGCCTGTGGTGCCGCCACGAGGAAGTGCGCGCGGTGATGGATCAGGTGCGGTTCACGCGTTTGCGCCACTGCTTCCACTGCGAAGAGCCCGGGATGTTCGATCCGCTGCAGGCGCGGCTCGAAGGGCTGGGTCAGACGCACCCGCGGGCTCACGCCGAAAGCCGTCCCGTATCGTGCGAAGAGATCTCGGTGGCCGTCATCCTGGCGAAGGCCGCCGAACGTCCGCTGCCCATCGGCATCGTCCACTGTTCGAGTCCGATGTCGGCACGCCTGGCGGCGGACGCGCGGCTGCGCGGACTGAACGTGGCGGTCGAGGCGTGCGCGCCTCACCTGACGTTCACGATTGACGCGCTGGATCGATTCGGCGCGTACGCGAAGTGTCATCCGCCGCTGCGCACCGCCGAGATGCGCGACGGGTTGTGGCACAGCATCCAGGCGGGCTTCATCGAGTACATCGGCACGGACCACTCGCCGTTTACGGCGGAAGACAAGGAACGCGGTGGCGGCGACATCTTCAAGGCGCCGGCGGGGATTGCCAGCCTCGAGGCGTTCGTTCCGCTGATGCTGACAGCCGTGCACCAGCGCCGCATCACGCTGCCGCAAGTGGTGGCGGTGTGCGCGGAAAACCCGGCGTCGGTGTTCCACCTGCCGCAGAAGGGCCGGCTCGTGCCGGGCACCGATGCGGACTTCACGATTGTCGACCTGAAGAAGACGTGGCGCTTCGACGCCGCATCGGCGCGGACGAAATCGCGCGCCAACATGAAGCTGTGGGACGGCTACCGCATGCACGGTGCCGTGGTCACGACGATGGTGCGCGGGCAAGTGGTGTGTCAGGAAGGCGAACTGGTGGGCCGCCCGGGCTACGGCCGTTTCCAGCGTCCCAAAGTGAATGTGGACGGCGGCCGCCCCATTGCCGGTGCGTTGTG
>CAZZGM010000122.1:0-6036 GCA_964653955.1 uncultured Bifidobacteriaceae bacterium
CTGACCATCGGCGAGCTGTGGGCCTGGCCGAGCATGCTGACGCTGGCGCTCGTTGAGAACCTGCGGCGTCTGGCTGACGCGATCCTCGTCGCACGCGATGCCCGCATCGCCGCGGACCCATATCTCACACAGGTCGAGTCCGCGAGTCCGTCGGCCTGGCCTGCGCGACTCCGTACCGCCTCCCTCGTGCAGCTGCTGCTGCGAACGCGGGAGTATGGCCGCAGGGCGCCGGAACTGCGCCGGGTGATCGAGGCGCATCTCGAGGCGCGCAGGATGACCGCCGAAGACGCGATCCGAAGCGAACATCAGCGGCAGGGAGTGGCACAGGTGTCGGTCGCCAACGTCATCACCAGCCTTCGGACGTGTGCCGAGATCGATTGGCGCGAGTATGTCGAGAGCGTGAGCCTGGTCGAGCAGGTCCTGAGGCGCGATCCGGCCGACGTGTACTCCCGAATGGACTTCTTGAGTCGCGATCAGCAGCGGCGCGCGGTCGAACAGATCGCCGCGCCGAGCGGGGACGCGCAACTCCAGCTGGCACTGAAAGCCGTCGAAAGCGCGCGTCAGGCCGCGGCGAACGGCTCGACGAGCGATCGGCAGGCGCATGTCGGCTACCATCTCGTTGGCTCGGGGCGCCCGGATCTCGAAGTCGAGGTGGCCTATCGCCCGAACTGGCGCTTGCGGTTGCTGCGCCTGGCGCTCAGACAGCCGACGGCGGTTTACCTGGGATCGATTGCCGCGCTGACGGTATTACTGTTCGCGGCGGCCGGCGCGTGGGTCCGGCGCATTGACGGTTCGCCTCTGGTGTTCATTGCCACGGCTGTGCTGTTGCTCGTGCCGGCGCTCGATATCGCCATTGCCTTGGCACAGCGGCTGGCGACCCGTGCCGTCGGCCCGCGTCGGCTACCGCGGCTGGAATTCTCGGACGGCGTGCCAGACGACGCCCGTACGATGGTTGTCGTGCCGACGTTGCTGGCCGGCACGGATGCCGTTGCCGCGCTGCTGGAGCAGCTGGCGGTGCTCGCGCACGGCAACCTGGATCCGCGTATTCATTTCGCCATCCTCAGCGACTTCACGGATGCGCCGTCGTCCACGTGCGAAGAGGATGCGCCGATCCTGGCGGCGGCGCGCGAGGGTATCGAGGCACTCAATCAGCAGTTTGGTCCGGGTCACGAGGATCGGTTCTTCCTCTTTCATCGTGAACGGCGCTGGAACCCCGGCGAGGGGGTCTGGATGGGGTGGGAGCGCAAGCGCGGCAAGATCGAAGAGTTCAACCGGTTGCTGCGCGGCGCCAGGGACACCACGTTCACGACGCAGGTGGGTGAGCTGGAACGCCTGCCGGACGTGCGCTACTGCCTGACGCTCGATACCGACACGCGACTACCTCGCGACGTGGCGAAGACGCTCATCGGTATCATCGCGCACCCGCTTCACCGGCCACGGTTCGACGCCCGCGCGGGCCGGATCACCGAGGGCTACGCCATTCTGCAGCCGCGGGTGAGTGTCACGATGACCAGCGCAGCCGGGTCGCTGTTTGCCCGCCTGTATGCCGGCCACACGGGCGTGGATCCCTATACGACGGCTGTGTCGGACACGTATCAGGACCTGTTCGGTGAAGGCATCTTCACAGGCAAGGGCCTGTACAACGTGGACGCGTTCGTCGAAGCGCTGCGTGGCCGTGCACCGGAGAACACGCTGCTGTCGCACGATCTGTTCGAAGGGCTGTACGCGCGCACGGCGCTGGTGACCGACGTCGAGGTCGTCGACGACTATCCGTCGAGCGTGCTGGCGCACGCGAAGCGTCAGCATCGCTGGGTGCGTGGTGACTGGCAGATCCTCTGGTGGCTGCTGCCCGTCGTGCCGACACGCGGCGGATGGCAGCGCAATCGTCTTCCGATCCTGGCGCGCTGGAAGATTGTCGACAACCTCAGGCGCAGCCTCATGGCCCCCGCCACCGTGGCCCTGCTCGTGGCCGGGTGGACGGTGCTGCCCGGTTCTCCGATCGTATGGACCGCGTTCGGGCTGGCGGCGCTGGTGTTTCCGGTGGCCGATCGGCTCCTGTCGCTGCTCGGCACGCTGGGACGACCGGCCGGCTGGCGTGCCGCGGTCGATGACGTGCGCATTGCCGCCGCACGGAGCGCGTTGCAGGCAGTCCTGCTGGCCAGCCAGGCGTACGACATGCTGCACGCCATCACTGTCACGCTGTCGCGCGTTGGGCTCACGCGCGCCCGCCTGCTCGAATGGGAGACCGCCGCCGTCACCTCGCACCGCACGGGTCTGTTGCGCCCGGCAGTGTTCGTGCGGCGAATGGCGGCGAGCCCGTTGATGGCAGTCGGTATCGTCACGGCAGTGGCCGCCGCCAATCCGCGCGCGCTCCCGGTCGCGCTTCCGCTTCTACTGCTGTGGCTGGTCGCGCCCGTGATTGCGTACTGGCTCAGCCGTCCTGTGTCGCTGCGTCGTGAGGTGCCAGACGCCGGTGACCGCGAGTACCTGCGTGCCGTGGCGCTGGGGAGCTGGCGCTACTTCGAGACCTTCATGGGGACAGGCACCCACGCGCTGCCGCCCGACAACGTTCAGGTGATGCCCGACCTGCGCGTGGCATCTCGAACGTCACCGACCAACATCGCGATGGCACTCCTGGCCACCGTGTCCGCCCACGATCTCGGTTTCATCGACATCGATGACATGGCCGATCGCATCGATGCCACGATGACGACGGTCGAGGGACTGGAGCGCTTCGAGGGGCACCTGCTCAACTGGTACGACACCGGCACGCTCGCACCCCTGGCGCCGGCCTATGTGTCGACGGTCGACAGCGGCAATCTCGCTGGTGCTCTCGTGGCTCTCGCGGCGGGCCTGCCCCGGCTTGCGTCCGGAGAGCGTGTTGCAGAGCACACCGCCGCGCGGCTGCGTGACCTGGCCTCGCGGGCAGCCGCGTTGTTCGACGGGATGAACTTCAAGCCGCTGTACGACGCGCGTCGGCGCTTGTTCGCCATCGGGTACCGTCTCGCTGATGCCGAGGGAGATGGCCGTCTCGACGTGGCGCGGTACGACTTGCTGGCCTCCGAGGCGCGACTCGCGAGCTTTCTCGCCATCAGCAAGGGCGACGTATCCGAGTCACACTGGTTTTCCCTGGGCCGTTCGGTCACCGCCGTCCGCGGCGCGCCGGTGCTGCTGTCGTGGACCGCCACGCTGTTCGAATATCTGATGCCGCTCCTCCTGATGCGCACGTATGCCGGCACGCTGCTCGACGAGTCCTGCCGGATGGCTGTCCAACGCCAGATCGACTACGGCAACCGGATCGGTTCGCCATGGGGGATTTCCGAGTCCGCATACAACGCGGTCGATCGCCATGGGACCTATCAGTACAAAGCGTTTGGCGTGCCGGGCCTGGGCCTGAGGCGTGGCCTGGGCGACGAGCTCGTCGTCGCGCCATATGCCACCGCGCTCGCGGCCATGCTGGTACCGGTGCAGAGCGTCAAGAACCTGAAGCGGCTCGCGGCGATCGGCCTCGACGGCGACTACGGCTTCTTCGATGCGGTCGACTACACGGATCGCGGACGAGAGGCCGGGCAGGCCGACACTGCCAATCCCGTAATCGTGCGTACGTACATGGCGCACCACCAGGGGATGACCGTGGTGGCCCTTGCCAACGCGCTGCTCGACGACCGCATGGTCACGCGGTTCCACCTGGACGCCAGGGTACAGGCCACCGAACTGCTGCTGCAGGAGCGGCGGCCCCGCAGTGTGCCTGCTCCGCGGCGTCCCTTCGTGGACGATGTCCACGTGACGGCGCCACCACCGCTGCCATTGCGACGTTACCGCACGCCGCACACGGTGTTCCCGCACGCGCAGTTCTTGTCGAACGGGCGGCTTGTCTCCGTCGTCACGAACGCCGGTGGCGGCAGTCTGCTGCGCGACGGCGTGGCGGTGACGCGATCGCGCCGCGACACAACGCTGGACCCCGGCAGCACGTTCATCTATCTGCGTGATGTGTGGAGCGGCGAGGTGTGGTCGGCCACCTACCATCCGACGGCCGTCGAGCCGGACGACTATCTCGTGACGTTTCGTCCCGATCGCGCGACGGTGCGCCGCCGTGACGGCACGATCATCAGCCAGCTCGACATCGCCGTGTCCACCGAAGACGACGTCGAGGTGCGGCGGCTCGCGCTCACCAATCAGGGGCCGCGCACGCGGGAGATCGACGTAACCAGCTATGTGGAGGTTGCGCTGGCGGCGCCTGCGGCCGATCTGGCGCATCCGGCATTCGGCAAGCTCTTTCTCGAAACCGATTACGCGCGGGGCAGCTCGGCGTTGCTGTGCCGGAGGCGTCCGAGGGACCCGACCGACGCACCGATGTGGGCCGTGCACGTTCTGAGTCTGGAAGGCCGGACTCAGGGGCCAATCGAATGGGAAACCGATCGAGCGCGGTTTCTGGGGCGCGGACGCGATACGCGGCGGCCGGTGGCGCTGGATGGTCGCACGTTGTCGGGGACGACCGGCGTCGTGCTCGATCCGATCTTCAGCCTGCGCCAGCGCATCAGGCTCGCGCCGGGCGCAACGGTTCGCCTGTCGTTCTCGACCGGTGTGGCCGACGGCGAGGACGCCGCTCACGCGCTGGCGCAGAAGTATCGGGAGCCCAATGCGGCCATGCGCGCCTTCTCGTTCTCTCTGGGGCACGCGCAGAGCGCGCTGCACCACCTGGCCATTTCGAGTGACGATGCGCTGCTGTTCGAACGGCTGGCGTCGCGGGTGCTGTACGCTGACGGTTCGCTTCGCGCGCCACGCGACGTGATCGAGCGGAACACACTCGGTCAGCCGGGATTGTGGCGGCTCGGTGTGTCGGGAGACCTGCCCATCCTGCTCGTGCGGGTCAACGGCGACGAAGCCCTGCCACTGGTCAGGCAGCTGCTGCAGGCGCAGGAGTACTGGCGGCTGAAAGGTCTTCCCGCCGATGTCGTCATCGTCAACGATCAGTTCGCAGGTTATCCCGCCGACATGCACGCGCGGCTCACGGCGCTGCTTGACGCCGGCCCGTGGCGAGACTGGCGGGAGCGGTCGGCCGGCGCGTATCTGTTGAAGGGCGAGGCCGTCACGGCCGCCGAGCAGACACTGCTGGAAGCAACGGCGCGTGCGGTGCTGAGTGGCAACCGCGGCGATCTGCGAATGCAGCTCGATCGGCCGTACACGGAGAGCCTGCCGTCGGAGCTGAACGGCATCGCGTGGCCCGCGGCGATTGGTGCGGACGCACAGCCGGCGGACCCGCCGGTGTCCGTTCCACCGCTCGCGCTGGCCAACGGCCTCGGCGGTTTCACCGACGATGGCCGAGTCTATGCGATCGTGCTCGAGGGGGAACAGGAGACGCCCTTGCCGTGGGCGAATGTCATCGCCAACACCGGATTCGGCACGATTGTGACGGCGTCCGGCTCGTCGCACACTTGGGCAGTGAACAGCCGAGAGAATCGCCTGACGTCATTCGCAAACGACCCGGTGATCGACCCCACGGCCGAAGCATGGTTCATTCGGGATGATGCGTCCGGAGAGACATGGTCTCCGACGCCTGGCCCCACGCGCCGCCACGAGTCGAGTGGCCGCATCGTCATTCGTCATGCAGCCGGGAGTACACGATTCTCCAGGACGTATCGTGGCATCGAGCACGAACTCGAGATCCACGTCGACACCGAAGACCCTGTGAAGTTCTCGGTGCTCACACTCGTCAACACCGGTGTGGCATCGCGGCGGCTCAGTCTTGTGGCCTACAACGACTGGGTGCTCGGGCCGCCACGCGACGATCAGGGGATTCACGTCGTCACCGCGTTCGACGAGCGCGTGGGGGCGGTCGTCGCCACCAACGCGTTCAATACCGATTTTGCGGACCGCGTGGCGTTTGCATGTATCAGCGATCCTGTACGATCCGCGACGGGCGATCGGGGACTGTTCGTCGGGCGCAACGGTACGCTGGCGAACCCGGCCGGTCTGCAGATGGCGACGCTGCCGGCCCGTTTCGGCGCAGGACTCGATCCGTGCGCGGCCCTGCAC
>CAZZGM010000122.1:6046-8348 GCA_964653955.1 uncultured Bifidobacteriaceae bacterium
GCGTCGCACCGTGTGGTGCTGGTACTCGGGCAGGGAACGAGCAGGGAGCACGCACGAAGCCTGATGGTGCGCCACTGTCGTGTCGAGGCTGCCGCCGCGGCGTTGGACCGTGTGAACGCCGCCTGGGACCGCATGCTCGGGGCCATCACGGTGCGCACGCCCGATGATTCCTTCGATATTCTGGTGAACCGGTGGCTCCTCTATCAGACGGTGAGCTGCCGGCTGTGGGCGCGCGGTGGCTATCATCAGCCGGGAGGCGCCTACGGGTTCCGCGATCAACTGCAGGACGTCTTGGCGCTGTCGTTTACGTGTTCCGACCTGGCGCGGGCGCACCTGGTGCGCGCCGCCGGCCGGCAGTTTCTGGAAGGCGACGTCCAGCACTGGTGGCACGAACCGATGGGCAGGGGACTGCGGTCGCGGTGTTCGGACGATCTGCTGTGGCTGCCGTTTGTCGCGATGGAATATGCCGCCGCCACCGGTGACACGGGCGTGTTCGACGAATGCATACCGTTTCTCGAAGGACCTGCACTGGAGCCCGGCCAGCAGGAAGCTTACGGTCAGCCGGTCGTGTCGAGCGAGGACGGCACGTTGTTCGAGCACTGTGTGCGCGCGATCGACCGTGGTCTGACGGCCGGCGCGCACGGGCTGCCGCTTTTCGGCAGCGGCGACTGGAACGACGGGATGAACCGCGTCGGCGTGCAGGGGCGAGGAGAAAGCACCTGGCTCGGATTTTTTCTCCACAGCGTCCTGACCTCGTTCGCGCCGATCTGTGACAGCCGGAACGATCGCCCGCGTGGCGATCGGTATCGTGCGGAGGCCGTGCGTCTCAAGGGGGCGCTCGAGCGTGCCTGGGACGGTGAGTGGTACCGCCGCGGGTACTACGACGATGGGACGCCGCTCGGATCGGCACAGAACGACGAGTGCCGGATCGATTCGGTCGTGCAGTCGTGGGCCGTACTGTCGGGCGCGGTACCGGTTCGGCTGGCGGAGAGGGCGATGGACAGCGTGCGGACGTTTCTCATGGCCCGTGGCACGAAAGCCTTGCTGCTCCTGCATCCGCCATTCGACTTGTCAGCGCAGGATCCGGGATACATCAAGGGCTATCCGCCCGGTATCCGCGAAAATGGTGGTCAGTATACGCACGCTGCGGTATGGACGGTCATGGCGCTGACTCATCTGGGAAGTGGTGACGAGGCGGCCGAAATGTTCCACATGCTCAATCCGGTGAATCACGCCCGGCAGGCGGCTGATGCGGCGCGCTATCAGCTCGAGCCGTACGTGATGGCCGGCGATGTGTATGGACATCCGTCGCATCGCGGGCGAGGCGGGTGGAGTTGGTACACCGGTTCGGCCGGCTGGATGTACCGTGCGGGTGTCGAACGGATCCTGGGGCTGCGCCGCGCCGGATCCGTGTTCATGGTGGATCCCTGTATACCGTCGGCGTGGCCGGAGTATCGCATGTCCTGGAGATGCCGCCGCACGACGTATGAGATTACGGTGTCGAATCCCGAACGCCGGTGCCGGGGCGTGATCGAGGCCACGCTCGACGGCGCAGTCGTGGACCATATGGCGATTCCGTTCGTCGACGATGACCGGGTACACGACGTCAGGGTGGTGCTCGGCATCCGGGGCGGATTGGGCCTTGCTGGCGCAGGCCGTCGCGTACTCCATAGCAACTGGTAGTGGGCGTCTCGATGACGCACGCGGTTACTGCGGAGACCAAACAGTCTCCGCCTGAGTGCGAATTCGTTGCTGAGATGGGTGGGCGTACGACGCCCGAGGCCGTCGGGCGTCATGATGGGGTGGGCTGCTTCCTCTCGGAACCAGCCCCTGTGCGCGAGGCGTGCAAACGCCTCACATCAGGCGTGCAGGACTACGCCTGGGCGCGTGCGACGTTCTCGGCGCGCGGTCCCTTCGGACCCTGGCCTGTTTGGAACGTCACGGCCTCGCCTTCGCGAAGCTCATCGAACGAGACGCCGTTGCAGGCCGACTGGTGGAAAAAATACTCGCTGCCGTCCGGGGCCGCGACGAACCCGAATCCCTTGTCGCTGACCAACCGCTTGATCGTGCCGTTTAAAGATCCCATGCTGTGAAACTCCCGAGTCGAAAGGACGAATTGCCACACGAAATGTGCAGGCAATGAGCTTTTGATGAGTGGCTGGAGCGGTCTGGCGGTAAGCCTGAGGATGCGACAGGAAGCCCAGAAAAAGCGTGAGTGCCACTGTACCACGTTTATGAAGGAAAATCGAATTTTCTGGAAACCCGGTCGGAGAGCTGCCTGTTCGCGAGTTGGAGCCAGCTG
>CAZZGM010000123.1:0-7410 GCA_964653955.1 uncultured Bifidobacteriaceae bacterium
CCGATCAGGAGCACCGCCACGCCGACCATCTCTGTGGCACGTGTGACCGCGGCGCTCGATACAGCACGCACGGCCGTGACGGGCGACGACCGGGATGCGATGACTGCGGCCACCGATGGTCTGCAGAAGGCATCGCACGAAATGGCAGAGGCGCTCTACAAGGCGAAGGCGTCGCCCGAGTCGCCGGCATCGTCGGCAGACGGCGTGAAGGACGCCGAGGTGGTGGACGCCGAGTTTGCAGAAACCACGTGAATCAGGAGAGGAAGAAGGAGATCAGAGTCATGGCCATTGCGAGATTCGACCCATTCCGCGACCTTGCCGTGCTGCAGAACCGTATGAACCGGCTGTTCGGCGAGGCCTACGGCAGCGGTGAGGAGGGCGTGCTGAGCACCTGGGTGCCGCCTGTCGACATCTACGAGAACGACAAGAAGGAACTGGTGCTGAAGGCCGAGCTGCCGGACGTCAGGAAGGACGACGTGTCGGTGACGGTCGAGAACAATACGCTGACGCTGAGCGGTGAACGCCGGTTCGACAGCGAGGTGAAGCGTGATCAGTATCACCGCATCGAGCGCGCCTACGGCGGCTTCAGCCGTTCGTTCTCGCTGCCGGCCACGGTGGACAGCGGACGGATTGCCGCCGAGTTCAAGGATGGCGTGCTGACCGTGCGTCTGCCGTATCGCGAAGAAGCCAAGCCACGCGCGATCAACATTGCCGTGAACGGCTGACGTTCACGCGTATTCCCTGCCAGAAGGCGGCGGACCCGCAAGAGCCCGCCGCCTTCGCGTTTCAACCCCGGCGCTCACTCGAGCTGACTACGCCAACGACGCCGCCTGGCTCGGACCATGCCGGTGTCAGGCCGGTTGCCGCTGATAGCGGATCCGCTACCACGTGCAACTCCAGTGAATGGAGGGGTCAGGTGTCGTCGGTGGCGAGAACGTAAGTGCCGTGCGACGTGTAAATCAGGAAACGCTCCTGCACCAGCACGGCCAGCAGCCGGCCGCAGGTCGCCTCTGTGACACCCCACAGACAACAGGCTTGTTCCGGCGTGAGGCTGAGACCGGGCATTTCCCGGTACTCGGCGCGCACGCGCTGCAGCAGTTCGTCGATGGCCCCGCCTTTCGCGCGGCTCTTTGCCGGCCGCGGGCGTGGCCATTCGCTGGATCGTGGTCGAGATGCGAGCGGTTTCGTCAGTGCCCAGTTCACGCTCATGGCAGTTACTCCGTAGTGGCGGGGCGTGCGCAAGGCATCACCCCACCAGGGTGCGACAAGGGACGGAGGCGAATGAGTCGGGAGCACGGCGGCAGGGACCAGATCGCCGTTCATCTGGCATTCTGCGCCTCCCTCCAGGCGATGTCCAGTGCCAACGACGCGCCGGCACACGACGCGCCGGCACACGGCGCGACATGCAGCCGCACGTGACGCACATGTTGCGCGCCGCCGGACCGTGGCCGTGGTACGGTGGCGAATGCGCGGGCCGGTGTTGAACGGTATGCGTGCGACGAGGGGCGAAGCGGACGGCGATGCGTGACGTGATTCTGTGTGGAACGGATTTCAGTGACCCGGCGCGGCAGGCCGCCGACGTCGCCGCAGGCCTGGCCATCCGACTGGAGCGGCCGCTGCTGCTGGTGCACGTGTCGCCGCCGGGTGCCGGCGCCGGCACACGCGATGCGCTGAATGCCGAAGCGGCACGCCTGCGGCAGTCCGGCGCACAGGTCGTGGACGAGTGGCACGACGGCCACGCCGACGAGGTACTCGTGAAACGTGCCCGTTCGGCGGCGGCGCGTCTGGTCGTGCTCGGGTCGGCAGGTTCGCGGGGCGGACGGCGCCGGCTGGGCAGCGTGTCGGAACGGACGGCGGAGGTCACGCCGGCACCGACGCTTGTGGTACGCAGTGGACGCGCGCTGCAGCCATGGGTGAACGGCAAGCGCCCGCTGCGGGTGTTCCTGGCCTTCGACTACACGGTCACGGCCGAAGCAGCCCTGAACTGGGTTGCCGACCTGCGCCAGGTCGGTCCCTGTGAGGTGACCGTTGGCTATGCCAACTGGCCCGACACACGGAGCGCGATGGGGATGCCGCCCGAGCCGTCGGCGCTGGCCAATCCACCCGTGGTGCAGGAGGCGCTGGAGCGCGACCTGCGCGCGCGCGTCGAGGCCATGCTGGGCGATGGCGCGCAGGTGATTGTCCGGGCCGCACGCGGACGAGCGGACCTGGCGCTCATCGAACTCGCCGCGGCGTCCAATGCGGATCTCATGGTGACGGGGACGCATCAGCAGCACGGCCTCGGCCGGTTGTGGGCTCCATCCGTGTCACGAGGGCTGCTGCATCATGCACTGGCCAGCGTGGCGGTCGTGCCGGTGGTCCAGGGGGGCCGCCGTCTGCCCCCGGTGCCCGAACTGCGGCGCGTACTGGCGGCCACCGACCTGTCGCCGCTGGCCAACCGCGCCATCGCGCACGCCTGTGCCATTGCCGTGCCCGGAGGTATTCTGCGGCTCGTGCACGTCGTACACCCCCGCGCGCTGGCCGGCGGACGCTTCGTCCGCGGGCCGTGGAAGAGCGAACAGCACGAGCAGTTCGTACGTGCGAGTGCCCGGCGCCTGCACGCACTGATACCGCCCGACGCCGCGGCCCGCGGCATTACGGTGGAGGCGCAGGTGGTGGAAGCCGAGGCCCCTGCCGCCGGATTGGCCCAGGAGGCCGAGCGGTTCGGGGCCGATGTCGTCGTCGTTGGTTCGCAGGGCCGCTCGGCACTCGGTCGCGTACTGTTAGGCTCGGTGGCGCAGGCGCTGATGAGCGCCACCACGCGTCCCGTGTTTGTCGTTCGTTTCCCCAAGGAGTGACGCCATGTTGCTGTTTTTCGCCCACTGGCTGGTCGTAACGATTGGACTCGGGGCCGCAGCCTATCTGGTGCCGGGCGTGAACGTTCGCTCAGGGACGGCGCTGGCCGTGGGCGCACTGGTCCTTGGCTTCGTCAACGCCGTCATCAAACCCCTGCTCACCATCCTCACGCTGCCCCTCACCATCGTCACGCTGGGCCTGTTCTATTTCGTGGTCAACGCCGCGGCCTTTGCCTTAGCTGCGGCCGTGGTGCCGGGATTTACGGTGGCGTCGTTCTGGGCGGCGCTGTTCGGGGCGCTGATCGTGAGCCTGGTGTCGTGGTTCATCGGCGGGTTCCTGGTGGGGGCGGCCAGCTGAACGGCTGGCCCCGGGCGTGCTACACTGAACGGCTATGTCAGAGGTCGAGGTTCAGGTCGATCAGCCCGTGGAAGAGACTGCCGAGCCGGTAGTCCGCCCCGAGGCCCAACCCATCGAAAGCCGCTTCCTGTTCGTGGACGTGGCAGCCTTGCGCGCCAAGCAGCTGCGCCGTGGCGCCAAGTCGCGCCTGGAGCCGGTCGAAGCCGATGGCGCGCCCGCACCGGCACCCGTGCCGGTGGCGATGGTGCCCGGCGTGCCCGGTGCCGCGCCGGCGCGGAAGAACAAGGCCGAGCGTGTGGCCATGCAGGAAGTACGTCAGCGCCTCGTCGAGTGGGAACTGCCGGACTTCAAGGCCGTGTTCGACATCCGCTGAGCCGCGTTTCGTGGAACTCCGGCCCGCTGCCGTTCGTCTCACCCCGTTGAGATGATCGAGCTGCTGGTGTTTGGAGCCCTGGCCACCGGCGCGCTGGCGGTGGCCGCGATTGTGGGAACGGTGTTCCTGCTCCTCAAGCTGGTGTGCTGGGCTGTCCTGCTGCCGCTTCGGCTGCTCTGGAAGCTCATCACCATCCCCATCTGGTTCACCGTCGGGGCGCTTGGCCTGGCGCTGGGCGCCGTGGCTGTCCCCGTGGTACTGATGGCATTGCTGGCCGTCGGCGTGGTGGGCATCATTGCCGCATTCCTGGCGGTGGCCCTGCCGCTCACGCCGTTCGTCCTGCTGGCGCTGATGTTGTGGGCGGTTTTCCGCCGCACGCCCGCGGCCGCCTGACCCGGCCGGCGAACGCCGCTCACCGCAGGACGTTGAACCGAAGCGGTGCTCACCGCGCCGCTTCGAGCACACGTCCCGCAGCCAGCAGCGTGCTTTCGTCGAACATCCTTCCCGTCAACTGCACGCCCACCGGCAGGCCCGCGGCCATGCCCCCGGGAACGCTGATCGCCGGCAGGCCCGTGAGATTGGCGCTGACGGTAAACACGTCTTCCAGATACATCTTGATGGGATCGTCCGTCTTCTCGCCCAGACGGAACGCCGGCGTG
This sequence comes from uncultured Bifidobacteriaceae bacterium, assembly GCA_964653955.1. Classification (GTDB taxonomy): domain Bacteria; phylum Acidobacteriota; class Vicinamibacteria; order Vicinamibacterales; family UBA2999; genus VFZN01. The sequence goes on from CAZZGM010000123.1 coordinate 4,225, forward strand.
GGCGTGGTTGGCATGGCCACGACGTCGCAGGCATCGAAGGCCTGTTCATAGTCCCGGCGCAGCAGCGTTCGCACCTGCTGGGCCTTCAGGTAGTAGGCGTCGTAGTACCCGGCGCTCAACACGTAGGTGCCGAGCATGATGCGGCGCTTCACCTCGGGACCGAATCCCTCGTCTCGGCTACGGTCGTACATGGCGGCCAGGCCGTCTTCGCGCCCCAACTCGGCGCGGCGGCCGTAGCGGACGCCGTCGTAGCGCGCGAGGTTCGACGAGGCTTCCGCGGTGGCAATCAGGTAGTACACCGGAATGGCGTAGCCGGCGTGGGGCAGGGCAATGTCGACGATGGTGGCGCCGGCGGCACGCCATGCGTCGAGCGCGGCCTGAAATGCCTGGTGAACCGCGGGGTCCACGCCGGTGCCAATCACGTCGCGCGGCACGCCAATCCTGAGCCCGTGCACGCCGCGATCGAGCGCGGTCAGATAGTCGGGCACCGGCTCGGTGGACGACGTCGCGTCGTGCGGATCGTGACCCGCAATGACCTGCAGCACCAGCGCCGCGTCCTCGACGGTCCGCGAGAGTGGCCCCACCTGATCCAGCGATGAGGCAAAAGCCAGCAGGCCATACCGCGACACACGGCCGTAGGTGGGTTTCACGCCGACGAGGCCACAGAATGCCGCCGGCTGGCGAATGGAACCGCCGGTGTCGGAACCAAGCGACACCGGCACCATGCCGGCCGCCACCGCCGCCGCGGAACCACCACTGGATCCGCCCGGCGTGCGCGTGTCATCCAGCGGGTTGCGCGTGAGACCAAGCGCGGAGTTTTCGGTGGACGACCCCATCGCGAACTCGTCCATGTTGGTCTTGCCCACCACCACCGCGCCGGCGGCTTCGAGGCGTTCGACCACCGTGGCCGAGTAGGGCGGAACGTAGCCCTGCAGGATGCGCGACGCGGCCGTCGTTGGCAGGCCCGCCGTGCAGAGGTTGTCCTTGATGGCCACCGGTACGCCGGCCAGCAGACCTTGTGGAGTGGCGCCAAGCGCCCGTGCCCGCTCACGCGCGTGTTCGTGGGCCACCAGCGTGAACGCTCCCACGCGCGCATCGTCGCGCTGAATGCGGTTGAGGAACGCCTCGCAGACGTCGGGGGCGTCGAGATGGCCGTCGGCCACGGCGTGCGCCAGCGCACGCGCGGTGAGTGAGAGGATGTCGCTCATCACAGGACCTTCGGCACCTTGAAGAGACCCGCCTCGGTGGCGGCGTCCGGAGCGGCCGCCAGTGCGACGGATCGGTCCAGCGGGGCCGCGATGGTATCGGGACGTTCGACGGCCCGGCCGCTGACGTGCGATGTGGGTTCCACGCCCGACGTGTCGAGGTGGCGAATCTGCTCGACGTAACCGAGGATGGCGCCCAACTGACGCGTGAAGAGGTCGAGTTCCTCTGGCGTGAGCGCCAGGCGGGCGAGTTCCGCGATGCGCGACACTTCGTCGCGCGTCAACGTGGTGGACATAGACGTTTCATTGTAGTGGGAACGCCCGCCATCCCGGGGGCGCATGACGCTCATGCGCCACGGAGGTCGATGAAGGTACCTTCGTCGAGCAGCCATGCCGGTCCCGCATAGCCGCTGTCCGCCACCTGCTGGCGGAGCGTGGCGATGGCGTCGGGGCGGGGGTAGCGGATGGACAGGTGCTGGAGCACCAGTCCGCCGACCCCTGCCTGGCGGGCCACGTCGAGCGCTTCGTGCGTGGTGGCGTGAATGCGCTCGCGGCGATCGGGCTCGTGCAGGAACGTGGCGTCGTGCACCAGCAGGTCGGCGCCGCGCACCTCATCGGGTGCCACGGGCATGGCGTCGCCGGTGTGCGCAAAGACGATGTGTTCGACGGCTTCCATCATCTGGTCGCGTTCTCCGGCCCGGGCGCGCGCCTCGATGTCCTGCCGTGGCAGCGCCGCGAACTCGGCCTTCAGGCGCCGCCGTGTTTCGACGACGCGATAGCCGAGTGCGGGTTCGCCCGGTGTGTGCTGCACCGCAAACGCCTCGAGATGGCGCGCGCGATCCAGCGGCTGGCAATCGCCAGGCTGCATGGCCGTCCAGACGACGGGAAACCGGACGCCGGCCCATGCTGTGTCGAGCAGGTCGCGTGCGGCCTGCACGCCGCGTGAGCCGGCCGGATGGCAGATGGTGAGCGGCTTGTCGGTGGCGCCCTTGCCGAACCGGCGCGCGGCCACCAGTCCGGGAACGCCGAGCACATGGTCGGAGTGGCCATGGGTGAGCGCGAGCACGGACGGCGAAAACACGCGGTTGCCGAGCGCGAGCTGGAGTCCTTCGCCGGCATCGATCAGCAGCTGGAGCGGACGATGCCAGAACCAGTTGCTGTACATGCCGCGCGAGAAGCCGGCCACGTCGCCCGGCATCATGAGAGGGCGCGGGCGCTGCGGCGGCGCGCGGTGATCGCGGCCTTGGATGACCGGGCGCTGGCGGTGGGGATACGACGTGTGGACGGTGCCTTCGTCTGGCTGGTATCGAGGCGATAGGGCCCCAGCAGGGTATCGAGGTCGTTCCGAATCCAGTGCTCGGGTGCCGTGTCTCGTCCCAGCGAACTCCACGTCAGCAGCGAACCGCGAACCATCGCAATGATGGCGCGCGCCAGCTGCGTGGTGCAGACGGGAGCCAGCTCGCCGCTGGCACGGGCTTCGTCGAGCAGCAGCCGCATTTCGTGCTGGAGGCTGGCGTCGTGCCGTTCGGCGCAGGCGCGGAATTCCGGGTCTTCGAGGCTCAACTGCAGGAACGCCAGGAGGTGGGCCAGTTGCTGTTCGTCGGCGGCAATTTCCCGGACGCGCTCGCAGACTTCGGTGACGACCTGCAGGGCGGAGGGACTGGCGCGGCGCCGCTCGCGGAAATGGGTCGCCATGTCGGCGACACTGTGTTCGGCTACGGCCAGCAGCAGGTTGCGCTTGCTCTTGAAGCGCAGCAGCAGGGTGGCCGGGGCCAGGCCGACTTCGCGGGCGACGTCCTCCAGGCGCAGGCGCGCCGGGCCCAGACGGGCCAGCAGACGCGCGGCGGCGTCCAGGATTTGGCTGTCGGGGGCGGACTTGGGCCGTGGCGACATGGACGTTACTTTACAATAAATGAACGTTCATTTATTATCGACAAGTTCTGCCGATCGCGTTTGCCGTCACCCGACGGCCCGCCGTACG
>CAZZGM010000123.1:7420-8332 GCA_964653955.1 uncultured Bifidobacteriaceae bacterium
AACTCATCATGCCTCTTGTGTCCCCGCGTCCCATGTTTGTTGTCGTAGTCCTTGCCGTTGTTCTTTCAGCCGCATGTGGTAGCGGGTCGGCTCCCGCGGCCGGCCCCGAAGGGGGCGGCATGCCGCCCATGCCGGTCGAAACGCTCACGCTGGTCGAAAAACCCGTGGAGCAGACGAGCGAGTATGTGGCTTCACTGAAGTCTCGCCGCTCGTCCACCATCCAGCCGCAGGTCGAAGGCTTCCTCACCCGCATTGCCGTGCGGTCGGGCCAGCGCGTGCAGCGCGGCGCCGTGTTGTTCGAAGTCGATGCGGGGCCGCAGGAAGCCGGCGTCGCCGCGCTCGAAAGCACGCGTGCCGTGCGCGCTGCCGAGCTGGAGTTCGCGCGTCAGGAGCTGACGCGCATGAACACCTTGTATGCCGCCGGCGCCGTCAGCCAGCGGGAGATGTCGCAGGCCGAAACCACCGCGCGTACGGCCGAAGCGGCCCTGAAGGCCGTGGACGAACAGGTGCGGCAGCAGCAGACCGAACTGGCGTATTACCGCGTGACGGCACCATCGGCCGGCACGGTTGGTGACGTCCCGGTACGCGTGGGCGACCGCGTCACGCGCGCCACCGTGCTCACCACGGTCGACGAGAACGATGAGCTCGAGCTCTACGTCAACGTACCGGTGAACCAGGCACCCGAACTGAAGCCGGGGATCCCTGTGCGGATCGTCGACGATCGCGGCGAGGTGCTGGCCACCAACCCCATCACCTACGTATCGCCGACCGTCGATCCCACGCAAACCGTGCTGGCCAAGGCGGTCGTCGTCGACGGACGCGGGCGGTTTCGCGCCGAACAGCTCGTCCGCGCGCGCATCGTCTGGCACAACGAGCCCGGGCTCACCATTCCGCTCACTGCCGCCACCCGCA
>CAZZGM010000124.1:0-8311 GCA_964653955.1 uncultured Bifidobacteriaceae bacterium
GAGCACCAGCGGTTCCACCAGGTAATCGATGTGGCTGCGGTGATTCGACGCCCACACCACGCGTCCGCGCGCCGAGGCTTCGACGGCGTGTTCGACGCCTTCGCCAATCCGTTCCACCTTGCGGAGAATGGGGTAGAGCGGATATTCCAGCGCGCGGTACAGTTCGTAACGCTGCGTGGTGCGCAGTTCCTCGAGGTATTCGAGGATGCGCGCGCGGGCGGCCTCTCCGCTGACGCCGTGGCTGCCCGCAAGGAAGCGGGCAACCTCGTCCCGGCTCAGGACCGCTTCGGTAATCTCATCCATGACGCGCGCGCCCGATGATAGTCCCCCCGGGCGCCCTCCGTCATCCCCGCTCGATTTCCCGGCAGATCGCGTCAGCAAACGTCGTCGTCGAGGCTTTGCCGCCGAGGTCCGGCGTGACGTGACCCGAGGCCAGCACCGCCTTCAGCGCCGTCATGATGCGGTCGGCACGGTCGTCTTCGCCGAGGTGCTGGAGCATCAACACCGCCGACAGCAGCAGGGCCGTGGGGTTGGCCACGTCCCGCCCGGCAATGTCGGGAGCCGTGCCGTGCACGGCTTCGAACACGCCCACACCGTTGCCGCCCAGATTGGCCGCCGGCACCACGCCCAGGCCGCCCACCAGGCCGGCACACAGGTCCGACACGATGTCGCCGTAGAGGTTGGGCAGCAGCAGGACGTCCAGCCGCTCCGGGTGCATCACCAGGTGCATGCAGGCGGCGTCGACAATACGATCGTCGAACGCCACGTCCGGATAGTCGGCCGCCACGCGGCGCGACGTTTCGAGAAACAGCCCGTCGCCGAGCTTCATGATGTTGGCCTTGTGCACGGCCGTCACCGTCTTCCGCTTGTGCTTGCGCGCGTACTCGAAGGCAAAGCGGGCAATCCGCGCGGTGGCCTTCTCGGTGATGATTTTGAGGCTTTCCACCACGCCCGGCACCACCACGTGCTCGAGTCCGGCGTAGAGGTCTTCGGTGTTTTCGCGGACGATGACGAGGTCGACGCCCGAAAAGCGGGAAGGCACCGACGGCAGGTTCCACACCGGCCGCAGGTTGGCGTAAAGGTCCAGTGCCTGGCGCAGTCCCACGTTGACGCTGGTGAAGCCCTTGCCGATGGGCGTGGTGATGGGGCCTTTCAGCGCAATCTTGTTGCGTGTTACCGAGTCGAGCAGCGCCTGGGGCAGCGTCGTGCCGTGTTCCTTCACGGCTTCGGCGCCGGCGGAATATGTTTCCCATTCGGGGGTGAAACCGCTGGCGGCGAGAACGCGGACGACCGCGCGCGTGACTTCCGGACCGATACCGTCGCCGGGGATGAGAGTGATGGTCATGGAGGCTCGAGTGATTCTGGTTGAGGGATTTGAGACGTAAGAGTGACTGACGTGACCGGTGACGTGCCGAGGTGCAGCAGCGCTGATGCGCTACTCGCGTGACTCCCAGAACGCCAGCAGCAGGGCGCCGACGACGGTGGAACTGAGCAGGAGATTCGACAGGCCGTGCAGCTGGTAGAACGAGGCGCGGCGCGGATCCGTGTCCGGCAGCGCCGCCACCGAACCGCCAATCTCGGCCTGCATGGCTTCCACCTGCGGACTGATACCGAGGCCCGAGGCCAGGGCCAGGCCCAGCATGACGGCAATGATGGTGGCGCGGATGCCGTAGGCCACCGGCCGCGGACCCAGCAGACGCCGGATCGTCAGCGTAATCAGCATGACCGCCGCCGACCCGTAAAAGACGAGGTGCAGGCGGGCCAGCACCTGACCGAACACACGACCGGCCAGCACGCGCCCCTCTTCCGGGTTCCAGGCCTCGAGCACGCCGAACACCGCCGGCGCGGCGACGAGACCCGCCACCGACATCCCGCCCAGCCAGAGGCCGAGGGCCAGGATGTACAGGTAGCGCAGCACGAACATCCGTCCATTATAGGGGCGGTGCCGGGGCGCGCGGCGGCTGCCCGGCCTCTGATACACTCGGACGTTCCATTCCATCCTTGGAGGGTCTCCGTTTGCCTGTCGATGCGTCGTTGCTGCCCAATCTGAAAAACATTGCCACGCGGTTGCGAATCGAGTCGATTCGTGCCACCACCGCCGCCGGCAGCGGGCACCCCACGACCTGCCAGTCGGCGGCCGATCTCATGGCGGCGCTGTTTTTTGCCGAGATGCGGTTCGACCCGTCCAACCCGCAGCATCCCGGCGCCGATCGCCTCGTCATGTCGAAGGGCCACGCCGCCCCGCTCCTGTACGCGATGTGGGCCGAGGCCGGCTTCATCCCGCACGAGCGCCTGACCGATCTCCGGTTGCTGACGTCCGATCTCGAAGGTCATCCGACGCCGCGGCTGCCATTCGTCGACGTGGCCACCGGTTCGCTGGGACAGGGCCTGTGCGCGGGCGTCGGCACGGCGCTCAACGCGCGCCGCATTGGTTCGGACTATCGCACCTACGTGCTGATGGGCGACGGCGAAACCGCTGAAGGCTCGGTGTGGGAAGCCGCCTCCGTGGCCCACCTCCATCGCCTCGACTCGCTGTGCGCCATTGTCGATATCAACGCGCAGGGACAGAGCCGGACCACCGAGTTCGAACACGACATGGAGACGCATCGCGCGCGCTGGTCGGCGTTTGGCTGGCACGTGGTGGTGATTGACGGCCACGACATCGCGCAGATTCTCGCCGCGTTCGACGAAGCCCGCGGCAGGAAGGGACAGCCGACAGCCATCCTGGCCCGTACGCTGAAGGGCAAGGGCGTGTCGCTGACGGAAGGCAAGCCCAACTGGCACGGCAAGGCGCTCAAGCCGGAAGAAGCCGAACGCGCCTACGCCGAACTGCAGCAGCAGCTCGAACAGGAAACGCGTCCGCTCCCGCCCATCCAGGCACCGGCTGCGCCAACACCCGAACCGGCCCCCGGCCCGATGCCCGCGCCGGCCTACAACGCGGGCGACATGGTGGCCACGCGCGAAGCCTATGGCACCGCCATCACGAAGCTGGCCGGTGTCGACTCGCGTGTCGTCGCACTCGACGCCGACGTGAAGAACTCGACGTTCAGCGAGCGGTTCGAGGCCGAGTTCCCGGATCGCTTCTATCAGTGCTTCATTGCCGAGCAGGTGATGATTGGTGCGGCCATGGGCCTGGCCGCGCGCGGCGCGGTGCCGTTTCCGTCCACCTTTGCCGCGTTCCTGACGCGTGCCGCGGACTTTCTGCGGATGGCCGCCATCAGCGGTGTGAACATCAAGGTGGCCGGCTCGCACGCCGGCGTGTCGATTGGCGAGGACGGCCCGTCGCAGATGGCGCTCGAAGACTTTGCCATGACCTGCGCGCAGCCGAACTTCACGGTGCTGTATCCGTCGGACGCGGTCAGCACCGAGCGCCTCATTGGCGAGATGGCGCGCCACCACGGCCCGATGTACATGCGCACGTCGCGGCCGAAGACGCCGGTCATCTATGGCAACGACGAGCCGTTTCCCATTGGCGGGCTCAAGGTGCTGCGCCGCAGTGACGCGGACACGGCCACGGTTGTCGCAGCCGGCGTGACGTTGTTCGAAGCGCTGAAGGCCTACGACCAGTTGAAGGCCGAAGGCGTGTCGATTCGCGTCATCGACCTCTATTCGATTCAGCCCATCGACGCCGCATCGTTGATTGCCGCGGGCCGCGAAACAGGACGGCTGCTCACCGTCGAAGATCACTACATGGCCGGCGGCATTGGTGATGCGGTGGCGCGTGCGGTGGCACCGGCGGGGCTCACCGTGCAGCGGCTGGCCGTGAGCGAGATCCCGCGCAGCGGCAAGCCGGACGAGCTGATCGACACCTACGGCCTTTCGGCCCGCGCCATCGTCGAGGCCCTTCGATAACACAAGAGGGAACCCGTATGCCTGTCGCCCGGAGCGTTGCCGGTCTGTTGGTGCTGCTGCTGGTGTTGCAGGCCGGCGGCCGGGCACAGCCGTTCCTGAGCGGCCTGCAGGACGTGGCGTGGGCTCCGGACGGGCGGCGCATTGCCGTGTCGTACCTGGACCGCATCTGGACGATGGCACCGGACGGCCGTCAGGCACGAGCCCTGGCGTCTGGCGAGAGTGGCGCGGTGGAGCGCGAACCGGCGTGGTCGCCGGATGGGACGCGCCTGGCCTACGCGGCCGACAGGGGCGGCGGCTTCGACATTGTCGTCGCGTCGGTGCGGACCGGTGCCGCCACCGTCGTCGCAGCCATGCCGGGTGACGAACGGTGGCCGTCGTGGACGCCGGATGGGCGGCTCGTGTTCGCGCATCGCCCGGCGCCGCCGGTGGGGCGCGGCGGCGATGCCAGCCGGCAGTGGGATCTGTACCAGGCGATGCCCGTGCCCGGCTCCGACGCCTGGCAGGTGCCGGTACCGCTCACGCAAACCTCCGACAGCGAAACCTGGCCGCGCGTGTCACCCGACGGGCGCCGGCTGGCGTTTGTTTCCGAACGGGGCGCCGAAGATGACGTGGACATCTGGTGGATGCCCATGCCCGGCCCGGGCGTGATGCGCCCGGTGCCGCTCGGGGCCTCGGCGCCGCGGCCCGCGGCCGCGAGTGCGAGTGTGGATGCGAGCGCGAACGACACGGCGGAGAGCACCCGTCCACTGCGTGCGGTTCGTGCGCTGACGGCACGCGGTGCCGAAGGGGCGCTGTCATGGGCGCCCGACAGCGAGCGCGTGGCGTTCTACGCCGTGCGTGATGGCGTGGGCTCGGTATGGGTGACTCACATCGAAGCGGCCCGTACGGGCGCACGTGATGAAGAACCGGAACCCCGTCCGCGGCCGGCGGCACCTCCGCAACTGGTGTCGCGGCGTGGTGGCGCGCCGGCGTGGTCACCCGATGGCCAGGTGATTCTCGTGTCGGGACTGCCGGACCCGCAGCCCGTCTACAACGGTAACCCCGCTCGTAACGAGGCCGAGCCGCCGCCGCTGTTCGATCTGGGGCCGGCGTTCCAGTTGTGGCGCGTGGCCGCGCCACGGCCCGTACACGAATCCGGCGGCGACATTACCCCGGATGTGGCGCCGTCGCCGGGATTGATGACGGCCGCGTTCGATCGTGTGTGGGACACGCTCCGCGGGCTGTACTACTCCGCCGGCGATGCGCTGGCCGCGTGGACGAAGGCGCGCGACACCTACCGGCCCCGAGCCGTAGCGGCACGCAACAGCGCCGCGTTCGAAGCCGTGGTCGATGAGATGGTGGCGGAACAACCGCTCATCAAGCCGGTCGTGACCTCGCGCGGCGGGATGGTGGTGTCGGGACATCCGCTGGCCTCGGAGGCCGGACGTCTGGCCTTCGAAAAGGGCGGCAACGTGGTCGACGCGATGATTGCCGTGTCGTTCGCCCTTGGCGTGGTCGAACCCGAGGCGTCGGGTATTGGCGGCGACGGATCGGCCGTGCTCTATCTCAAGGGCATGACGGCGCCCACCGTCATCGAATACAAGGACATGACCCCCATCAGCGCCACGGCCGACAACCCGGCCATCGTCCAGAACGGGCGCATCGTGGCGGATGGCCCGGCGGCGGCCAACATTCCGGGCGTGGTGGCCGGGCTCGACTATCTTTATCGCAACTACGGCAGCGGCAAGGTGAAGTGGGAAGACCTGGTCGAACCGGCCATCAAGCTGGCCGACGAGGGCTTCGTGCTCGATGAAGCGCTGCCGACCAGCATTGCCGAAGGCCGCCGGTTCCTCGAGAAGTGGCCCGAGGCCGCGCGCATCTACCTGCCGGGCGGCAAGGTGCCGCGTCCCGGCGATCGATTCTTCAACAAGGACTACGCCAGTACCCTGCGCGCCATCCAGCAGGGCGGCGCCGATGCGTTCTACCGTGGCGACATTGCCCGTCGCATTGCCGCGGACATGGAAGAAAACGGCGGCATCATCACCTACGCCGACATGATGCAGTACCGCGCCGTGGAACGTGCGCCCGTGCAGGGCCGCTATCGCGGCCACACGCTGTACGCGGGCGGACCGCCGGTGTCGACCGGCATTCAGTTGTTCGAGTCGTTGCAGGTGCTGGACCTGTACACGCCGCGGCCGGGCGCCACCATTACGACCGACGCGGACTACTTCCATCACCTCATCGAAGCCTGGAAGGTGCGCGACCCGCTTCGTCGCGTGGCCGATCCGGAACGCTGGCCTGTGGAGTTCGAAGAACACCTCACCGAGGAGCACGCCCGCGAACTCTTCGGACGCATCGACCCGGCGCGGGCCGCGCGCTACGAACGGCAGGTGCCGGACGAGGAGAACACCACGCCAACGCCGCCGGTGGTGACGCCGCGTATTTCCACCGGGACGACGTCGTTTGCCGTGGCGGATGCGGAGGGCAACATGATTGCCGTGACGCAGACGCTGAGCACGTGGGGCGGGACGTTCTACGTGTCGAAAGGCCTGGGCTTCCTCTACAACAATCACCTGCGGTCCAACCGGCTCACGCCCGGTGCCTATGGCAGCCTGATGCCGCTGACGCGGTCGAGCACGGCCAGCGTGCCGACGCTGGTGTTCCGTCAGACGGCATCCGGCGAAGAAGTGCCGCGCCTGGCGGTCGGGTGTGCCGGCAACGCGTGGATTCCCGTGTCGGTGTACGGCATCATCACGGGAGTCATCGATGGCGGGCTGGGCGCGCAGCGCGCCATCGAGGCCGCGCGGTTCCTGCCCGGCCGCGATCCGGCGGATCCGCTGGAAACCGGGGCACGTGTGGAAATCGAGGATCGTTTTCCCCGGCCCATCATCGACACGTTGCGCGAGCGCGGGCATCTATTCCAGAGGATTGGCCGGAAAGGCGAGGTCCGCTACGGCTACGCCGCTGCCATTACCGTCGATGTGGAAGGCGGCACGGTGGAAGGCGGCGCGGAGCCGCGCCGGTCGCACGCTGCCGCCGGCGCCACACGGACACCATAAGCGCCGGGCGCCATGCCGCGCGCAGGCCGGTGCCACCCGTTCGACCCGCTCCCGAGGAGCTTCGTATGCCGTTGATTGAACCCGGCCGGAAGGCCCCTGCATTTTCGTTGAAGGATCAGAGCGGTACCGCGCACCGGCTGGCCGATTATGCCGGGCGTCCGCTGGTGATCTACTTCTATCCGAAGGACGACACGCCGGGCTGCACGACGGAAGCGTGTGCGTTCCAGGAAAGCCTGCCGGCGTTCGAACGCGGCAAGGCCGCCGTGCTGGGGATCAGCGTGCTGGACGAGGCCAGCAAGGCGAAGTTTGCCGGCAAGCATGGGTTGACGTTTCCGCTGCTGGCCGATCCCGAGCACGAGGTCATCGAGAAGTACGGCGCGTGGCAGGAAAAATCCATGTATGGCCGCACCTACATGGGTGTGGCGCGCATCACCTACCTGATTGGCCCCGATGGCAAGGTGGCACGCCGCTGGGACAAGGTGAAGGTGGCCAACCACGCCGAAGACGTGCTGGCCGCGGTGGAGGCCCTCTGAGAGACCGCGCGCCGTTGGGCCCGTGGACGTCGATCCGTGTCATCCGTGCCATCAGCTTCCCGCGCTGAACTGAGGCTTCACGTCAGCGGGATGGACTGCGCGGACGAAGCGTCGCTCATCCGCCACGTCCTCTCGGTTCCCGGCATCATCCGCCTCGACTTCGACCTCGTCGGCCGCCGTGTCGACGTGGCCTACGATCCGTCGGTCATCAGCTCCGACATCATCGTCTCGCGCGTGGCGAGTACGGGACTCGATGCGCATTCGCACGAGCGCGGCGAACACGTGCACGCCACACCCAACGCGCGCAAGCACGACCGCAGTCACCGGTGGATTGTCGCCAGCGGCCTGCTGATGCTGGCGGGATGGGCCGTGGACGCATGGCTGGCGGACTCGTGGCTCGAAGCCATCGCCGGTCATGACCACACGGATCCGTCGCACGAACATGCACCGATCTCGGTGGTGTTCTACGCGGCCGCCATCCTCGTCGGGTTGCGTCCGGTGCTGCCACGTGCCGTGGCGGCGCTGCGGCACCTGCGGCTCGACATGCACGTGCTGGTGTGCATCTCGGCCATCGGTGCGGCGGCGGTCGGGCAGTGGGGCGAGGGGGCGGCGGTGGCGTGCCTGTTTGGCGTGGCGCACCTGATGGAGGCGTGGAGCATCGAACGCGCGCGCGTGGCCGTGAGTGAACTGGTCGGCCACGAGCCCGGCTGGGGTGTGGACGACACGGGCGGACCGGCCGACGTCGAACGGTTCATCGAACGGTTCGCGGCCATCTACACGCCCGCGGTGACGGCGACCGCGCTCGCGCTCGTGGTGCTGCCGCCGCTGTTCGACGGCGCGTGGTCGGTGTGGTTCTACCGCGCGCTCATTTTCCTGGTGCTGGCGTGC
>CAZZGM010000125.1:0-2287 GCA_964653955.1 uncultured Bifidobacteriaceae bacterium
CCTTTCGTGGATGGATGCAGTCGACCGGGCACACGTCCACGCAGGCGGAGTCTTTCGTTCCAATGCAGGGTTCACAAATGATGTAAGCCACGATTCTTCCTCCAGATTATTGCTCAAACGTTCGGTCAATCCCTTGCTGCGGCGTCATGCCGTGCTCTCGAGGGACGGCGGCATATGTCCCAGCCGCAGGGAAATTTTCCGGGCCAGTTCCCAGATGCCCCGATGATGCTCCGTCAGAATGGGGCCATCGTCCGGTCCATGGCCAAACAGGCCAACCCGCGCCACTTCCTGCCCGGTGTAGTCGCGAACCGGTGCACAGGTGCAATAGAGACGCTGAACAGGTTCGGGTGCCGGCGGCCCGAGGCGGCGCACGCCGCGTTCCGGATCCAGCAGTTCCTCTCGCGAGACGAGCTTCAGACAGCTGAGGCGCCGCGTTGCCTGGCGGGGCGAAAAATACAACGCGCAGTGCGACGGCATCTCGCGCCCGTAAGCCGTGTGCATGGCTACCTCATCCGGTCCGACGCGCCAAAGATATGTCACTTCGCCCTGCGCCGGGATGGCAATGAAGCCGCGATGGGGCGAACCCAGCACGTATTCGCGCATGAACGGATAGGCATGCAGGCGCAGTTCGGACCGTCCGAGTGATCTGAAGCTCAGGTCCAGCATCTTCAGCGTCAGGCCATACCGCTGGGTTTCTTCGTCCTGCCGCACGTACCCGCGCCGCTTCAGCACTCCCAGCAGCCGATGCACGGTCGAGGCAGGCTGGCGCAGCACCCGCGCCAGGTCGGTGAGGCTGGCCCCGCGAGGCTGGCCACTCAGCACTTCGCACACCTCCAGCGCCTTGTCGATGGACGTGGAGGGACCGGAAGCTGTCTGGTTGGGCACTTGTGTTTCCATCATGCGGAAACTAATTTCAATTTCTCTTATGATTTGGTGCACACCCCTTCCCTGTCAAGGCGGGTCGGGCGTACCATGAGCGGTCGCTGCCGTGTCCACCTCTCTCATCGGCCAAACCATCGGTCACTATCGCGTCCTGGACCAGCTGGGCGCCGGCGGCATGGGTGTGGTGTACCGGGCCCAGGACCTCACCCTGGGACGGCAGGTGGCCCTGAAGGTGCTCACCACGGACGCGGCGTCCAGCGAAGATGCGCTCGAGCGGTTCCGGCGTGAGGCCCGGACCGCCTCGTCGCTGAATCATCCAAACATCTGCACGATTTACGGCTTCGACGAACAGGATGGCCGGGGTTACCTCGCCATGGAGCTCCTGGACGGCGAAGCCCTGGACCAGCGGCTGGGCGACGATGGGCTGCCGCTGGCCGACCTGCTGGATATCGGTGTCCAGATGGCCGATGCCCTGGATGCGGCGCATGCCGAAGGGGTTCTCCACCGGGACATCAAGCCGGCAAACATCTTCATCACGAAACGCGGTCAGGTGAAGGTCCTGGACTTCGGGCTGGCCAAGCTCACCGCGCAGGTCCGGACGGGAGGCGCCGCCAACGATTCCCGCTCGGGCCTCTACTCGACCGTCGTGGGCACCACGGTCGGCACCGTGGCCTACATGTCGCCCGAACAGGCCCGCGGCGAACCCCTGGATCCGCGCACCGATCTCTTTTCTTTCGGTGTCGTCCTGTACGAAATGGCAACGGGCCGGCAGGGCTTCCCCGGCCACACGACGGCGGTGGTCTTCGACGGCATCCTCAACCGCGACCCATCGCCCCCGAGCAGCCTCAACCCGGCCATGCCGCCGGACATCGACCGGATTGTCGCCAAGGCGCTCGAAAAGGACCGGGACCTTCGCTACCAGACGGCGGCCGACATCCGCGCCGACCTCCAGCGTCTGCGTCGCGATGCCAGTTCGCCGCGGGTGGCGGTGGCGTCCAACGGCCATGCTTCGGCGGTTGCCCGCCCCACGCCGCCCCCCACCTCGTCGGGGGCCGCCAGCACGCTCTTCTCGGCCGACGCGGATCTGTCACCGTCAATGGGGGAACATCACGCAGCGGATGCGCCGGGCGCCTCCGCTCCGGCGCCGGGAACGAACAACAGGCTGCAGGTGCCCTGGATACTGGCGGGTGCCGTCCTGGCGGCCATCGTGGTCGTTGGCGCAACGCTGGTGATGCGGGCCGCCAACGCTCCGGCCAGCAATGCTGGCGTGGACGTCGCTCCCATCACGGAGCCGTCGCCCGACAGCGACGCTGCGTCAGCCCCTCCTCCTTCCGACACGGCGCCACCCACCCAACGGCCGCCCGCGCCCGTCGTCGCGAACACGCCCGACAGCCGCGCGAATTCC
>CAZZGM010000125.1:2297-8294 GCA_964653955.1 uncultured Bifidobacteriaceae bacterium
CGACCAGGGCGTGGCCGACCTGCGGCAGATTGCCCTGGACTACCCCAACATGGCCACGGCGGCCGATGCACTGCTGCTGGCAGCCGAATCGCTCGAGTCCGCGGGCCGTGCGGACGATGCGATGGCGGTGTATCTGGAGTTCGAAAATCGCTTCCGCACGCACACGCGGATGGCCGACAGCCGCCTCCATCGTGCACTTCTGCTCCGCCAGTCGCGTCAACAGGAGCGGCAGATGGAGGGCTATACGCTGCTGGGCGAGGTGGCACACGCCTATCCCGGAACGCCGCAGGCCCACGAGGCGCTGCAGGCACGGCGTCAAATCGAGCAGCAGCGGCGTCAACTGCGTGCGGAGGATCCCGTGCTCCACACCGAGGTACCGGCGCTGCTGGTGACGCTGCGCATGCTGGCGGATCAGTTCCCGGACGATCCGCAGTCGATGGTGGCCCTCAACCAGCTCGCGACGGGCTACCAGGATCTGAATCAGTACGAAGCGGCCGCTGATACCTGGGAGCGTATGGCGCGCCAGTTTCCGGGGAATCCCATGGAAGTGTGGTTCAGACTGGGCGAGTTCTACGAGCGGCGGCTGCGCGATACGGCAAAGGCACGTGCCGCGTACGGCAACGTGCCTCCGGAGTCACCTCGCTACCGCGAAGCGCAGCAGCGGCTGAAACGTCTGTGAGCGCGCGGGATACGCGTCCACCGGCCCGCGCGAACGAACATCAGTAGTCGTAGACGCCCTTACCTGCTTTGCGGCCGACGCGGCCCCCCTTCACATACTGTTCGAGCAGCGGGCACGGGCGGAACTTCTCGCCGAGGGTCCGGTGCAGGTACTGCAGGATGCTCAGGCGTGTGTCGAGTCCCACGAGGTCGCCCAGTTCGAACGGCCCCATGGGATGGTTGAGTCCGAGCTTGAGCGCCTTGTCGATGTCACGCGCCGAGGCCACGCCTTCCTGGAGCATGTAGAACGCCTCGTTGCCAATCATGGCGTTGATGCGGCTGGTAATGAACCCCGGCGATTCGCGGATGAGCACCGTCTCCTTGCCCATCTGCCGCGAGACCTCTTCCATCACCGCGATGGTCTCGGGTGTGGTCTCGAGTGCCCGCACGATTTCCACCAGCTTCATCTTGTGCACGGGGTTGAAGAAGTGCATGCCCCCCATGCGGCCGGGGCGTTCGAGTACCGCCGCCAGTTCGGTGATACTGAGCGCCGACGTGTTGGAGGCAATCACCGCCGTTGCCGGCGCATGCGCTTCCACCTCCGCCAGCAGGGCCAGCTTGAGGTCCACCTTCTCCGGTGCCGCCTCGATGACGACATCCGCCCCCGTGACGGCGGCGGCCACGCTGGTCGTCATGCTGAGCCGCTTCAGCAGCGCGTCGCCTTCCGCGGCTGTCACTTTTCCGAGCTCCACGCCCTTGCTGACAATGGCCGCCAATGCGGCCTGCGCCTTGTCCAGCTGCGCTTGAGACACGTCGTAGAGACGCGTCGTGTATCCGGCATTTGCCGCCGCGTAGGCAATGCCGTGCCCCATGGTTCCAGCCCCGAGTACCGCCAGTGTCGTGATCGTCATTGGTTTTCAGGAAGACTAGCATGACTTTAAACAATCGTTCAAACCTGTGCTAGGCTCTAGCCGGGCACGACAGGCCTCGACACCCATGGCAGCGGCAGACAAGCGGACGGAGATCCTGAAGAGCGCGGCGGCCGCCTTCCGGCGGCGGGGCTATCACGGCGCGAGCGTCGACGAGATTGCGTCCTCGCTCCGGATGACCAAGGGCAATCTCTACTACTACTTCCGCAACAAGGAAGACATTCTCTTCGCCTGTCACGAGTACTCGCTGGACATCCTCCTGCAGCTGCTCGACGAGGTGCAGCAGCAGTCGGTGCCGGCCGACGAGAAGCTGCGCACGCTCATCCTGGCGTTCGTCCATCTCATTCTCGACGAACTGCAGGGCACGGCCCTCACGCTGGATCCCGAGGCGTTGTCGCCGCCGCTGTTCGCCAAGGTGGTGGCCAGGCGCGACCAGTTCGACCACGGTCTCCGGGCCATCATCGAACAAGGCATGAACGACGGCGTGCTCGCCCCCGGCGATCCGAAGATGATGGAGTTTGCCATCATGGGCGCCGTGAACTGGATCAGCAAGTGGTTCGACCCCACCGGCCCGATGACTTCCCAGCAGATTGGCGAAGCGTTCGCCGACTACCTCGTCGGACGAGCAAAGAAGTAGATCACCACCTCACCAGATTATTTCGCTGTTTCCCCCGGCTGGAGTTCCAGTACCTCGATACCTGAACCCGCGAGCTGCTCTTTCAGGATCTCGGGCGTGCCCGTGAGCAGCGGGAACGTGCCCCAGTGCATGGGGACCACCTGCTTCACGCCAAGGAACCGCGCTGCCATGGCCGCCGTGTCGGGCCCCATCGTGAAGCGGTCGCCAATGGGCAGGAAGGCAATGTCGGGCTTGTAGAGTTCGCCAATCAGCTTCATGTCGCTGAACAACGCCGTATCGCCGGCGAAGTAGATCGTCTGGCCGTTCTCGAGCCGCACGATGAACCCGGCCGGCTCGCCCAGATAGATGGTGCTGCCCCCGTCGTCCACGCTGCTGCTGTGCAGGGCTTCGGTCATGGTGATGCGGAGCCCCTTGACGCTGATACTGCCGCCTTTGTTCATGGGCTCCACCGCCTGGACACCCTTCGTGCCCAGCCACGTCACCACTTCCCAGCTCCCCACCACCGTGGCGCCCGTGGCCTTAGCCATGGCGGCGGCATCGGTAATGTGATCGTTGTGTCCATGTGACACGAGAATCAGGTCCGCCTTCGCCGGCCGGGCCGATTCGGGAAACCGCGGGTTGCCGGTGTACCACGGGTCGAACAGGATATCGACACCTCCGGGTGTCCGCAGATGAAAGGACGAGTGGCCGAGCCAGGTTATTTCGAGGGTTTGCATGTGGTGATCTCGTGATGTGGTGATCTGGTGACCACGAACTCCGCCCGGGAGCGGGCCCGCGCCAAAGACCGGTAGTTTGCCCCGACCGACGTTGCGCAGTCCAGCAGCTGATCATCAGTTCTCAATATCAATCTCCACATCGTCACATCATCAAATCATCAGATGTACCATTCACGATAAACTGTAGAGACGATGGTCGAAGCCCCGCTCCATTTCATCAAGCCGCGCGAGCCCAAGCCGGAATGGCTGAAGGTCAGGGCGCCCGGCTCGGAGAACTACCTGCGGCTGCGGGGCATCATGCGCGACCTCAAGCTGAACACGGTCTGTGAGGACGCGCACTGCCCCAACATCGGTGAGTGCTGGCACCACGGCACGGCCACGTTCATGATTCTGGGCGACATCTGCACGCGCGCGTGCGCGTACTGCGCCGTGGCGCACGGCAAGCCGAAGGAGCTGGACCTCCAGGAGCCGGTCCGCGTGGCCGAAGCCGTGGAGAAAATGGGGCTCACCTACGCGGTCATCACCTCGGTGGACCGCGACGACCTGAAGGACGGCGGGGCCGGCATCTTCGCGTCGACCATCCGGGAAATCAAGGTCCGCCGGCCAGACACGCGTGTCGAGGTGCTCATCCCTGACTTCAAGGGCGACTACGATCCGCTCAAGACCGTGCTCGACGCCCGGCCCGATGTGTTGAACCACAACACCGAAACCGTGCCGCGCCTGTACCGGATGGCCCGATCCGGAGGGCGATACACGCGCACGCTCGAACTGCTCGACCGCTCACGCACGTACGCGCCCGACATCCCGACCAAGACCGGCCTCATGGTCGGCCTCGGTGAGGAGAACGACGAACTCGTCGAGGTGTTCAGGGACCTCCGCAAGGTCGGCGTGGCCATCCTCACGCTCGGCCAGTACCTGCGTCCCTCACCCGACCACGCGGTGATGACGCGGTACTACCATCCGGACGAGTTCGCGGAACTGAAGCGGATTGCCCTGGGTCTCGGATTCGTCCACGTCGAAGCCGGCCCGCTGGTGCGCAGCAGCTATCACGCCCACGAACAGGCCGACGCCGCGCAGGCCGCTCTGACGAGGTAAGCGGCCTCTTGGAATCTCGCGATCTTGTGATGTGTTGGGGTGGAGATCGATTGTTCGATCTGGTGATCTCGTGATGTGGTGAGTTGGAGATCGAAGTTCAGATCTGGTGATCTCGCGAACTACTGGATCTATCTATCGACCCGATGCGGCCAGGACGACAAGCGGCGGGCGCGCTAACACCAGATCCGAAAATCACGAGAGCATCAGATCGATCACTAGCTCACTCGATCTTCAGATCGGAGGCTCGATCTCCACATCACCACATCACCAAATCGAAAGATTCGCCAAGCCTCACTTCCGTTTCGGCTTGTAGACGTGTGTGGCCTGGCCGAAAAACTGCTCGGCGGCTTCCATGACGGTTTCGCCCAGCGTCGGGTGCGGGTGAATGGTGAGCTTCACGTCAGAGACCGTGGCACCCATCTCGATGGCCAGCACGCCTTCCGAAATGAGTTCGCCGGCGCCCGAGCCGACAATACCCACGCCCAGCACGCGCTCGGTCTTCGGATCGACGATGAGCTTGGTCATGCCGTCGACGCGGTCGATGGCAATAGCCCGTCCCGACGCGCCCCACGGGAAGCGCGCGACCTCCACCGTCAGGCCCTGCTTCTCGGCATCGGCTTCGGTGAGACCCGCCCACGCAATCTCCGGGTCCGTGAACACGACGGCAGGAATCGCCGCCGGCTCGAACACGGCCTTGTGTCCGGCAATGGCTTCGACGGCCACACGCGCCTCGTGTGACGCCTTGTGCGCCAGCATCGGTTCGCCCGCCACGTCGCCAATGGCAAACATGGTCGGTTCGTCGGTCCGGCGCTGTCCGTCGGTGACGATGAAGCCCTTGTCGTCCACCTTGACGCGTGTGCGGTCGAGCCCCTCGACGTTCGCATTGGGTCGGCGGCCGATGGCCACCAGCACGTAGTCGAACGTCTGCTCCGCCGGTGCACCTTCGCCTTCGAAATTCACCGTGACGCCCTTCTTGCCGTCCTTCATGCCGGTGACCTTCGTCGAGAGGTAGATCTTCTCGAACACCTTCTCGGCACGCTGATTCAGGATGCGCACCAGATCGCGATCGGCTCCCGGCAGCAGGCCCGGGGTCATTTCCACCACCGATACCTTCGTACCCAGCGCCGCGTACACCGACCCCAGTTCCAGGCCGATGTATCCGCCGCCAATGACCAGCATCGTCTTCGGAACTTCCGGCAGGTCCAGCGCACCGGTGGAATCGAGCACACGCGGCGAGTCGAGCGACAGCGACGGGATGCGCGTCGGGTGCGACCCGGTCGCCAGGATCACGTAGTCGACGCTGACGATTTCTTCGCCGCCGCCCTCCTTCTGCACGCGCAGCGTCGTTGCATCGGCAATGGCGGCACGGCCCTGGATGTAGCGGACCTTGCGGAGCTTGGCCACCTGCCCGGTGCCGCTCGTCAGCTTTTCGACAACGCGGTCCTTGTAGGCCCGCAGCTTGTCCACGTCGACCCTGGGCTCGGCAAAGCTGATGCCCCAGTCGGACGCGTGCTGCGCTTCGTCAATGACCTTGGCAACGTGCAGCAGGGCCTTCGAGGGAATACACCCCTTGTAGAGGCACACGCCGCCCGGGTTTTTCTCCTCGGCGACGAGCGTGACGTCCATGCCGAGGTCGGCCGCGTAAAACGCCGCCGCATACCCGCCGGGGCCGGCACCAAGGACGGCAAGTTTGATGGGAGTCTGCGAATCTGATGAGCTCATGTTCTCGTGATCTTGTGATCGAAGCTAACGATCTGGAGATGTGCGATATGGCGACCGAATCGCCAGATCTGACGTTCGATCACCACATCGACACATCCGCCACATCGCAACATTCGTGCGCTCGCCTATCCTCTCAAGGCGAGCGCGAATGGATTTTCCAACGCTTCGGCCACCCAGCGCAGGAAGCGGATGGCATCGGCGCCGTCAATCAGCCGCTGTCGCTCAGCTACGACCATCGGCT
>CAZZGM010000126.1:0-6242 GCA_964653955.1 uncultured Bifidobacteriaceae bacterium
GCGACAGCCGGATCCACAATCCGGAGCTCTACCACTGAGCTACACTCACCATCCGTCCGGAGCCTCCGATTGTAACATGATCCCGTTTCTCCCCTCCGGAGCACCGTTCCCTCCGGTGAGCCGGGCGTTACGCCGACCCGATGGCCTGCTGGCCGCCGGCGCCGACCTTTCCGTCGACACGCTGACGCGTGCCTACGCCGCCGGGATCTTTCCCTGGTACAGTGCGGGCGATCCCATTCTGTGGTGGTCACCCGATCCACGCATGGTGCTGGTGCCATCCGAGTTCCGCCTGTCTCGATCGTTGGCTCGTCGCCTGACGCGCGGGAGCTTCCGCGTGACGTTCGACGAAGCGTTTCCTGCGGTCATCGATGCCTGCGCCGCACCGCGGGAAGCCGGCGGCGACACCTGGCTGCTGCCCGAGATGCGCGCGGCGTGTCTCGACCTGCACGCGGACGGTCTGGCGCATTCGGTGGAGGTGTGGGACGACGGCGAACTGGCGGGCGGGCTCTATGGTGTGAGCCTGGGCCGGATGTTCTATGGCGAGTCGATGTTCACGCGCCGGACCGATGGTTCGAAGATGGCGCTCGCGTGGCTGTCGGCGCAGTTGCTGGCGTGGGACATGCCTCTCATCGATTGCCAGATGGCCACGCCGCATCTGGCTTCGCTCGGTGCACGCGAGGTGCCGCGGCAGTGGTTTACCGGTGAGGTGGCGCGGCTCGTGCGGCAGCCCGGGCCGTCGGCGTGGACGTTCGATGCGGACCTGGATCCAGTCGCCGTGCTTCGCCAGGCTGATGCAGTCTCGTCGTATCGCTCGTAGCCTGAGTCGCCATCACCCCACCACAGACCTCGATCGCGGCGATCGAGAAACTCGTACTGGTGCGTCAGGACGCTGGCGGCGCGATGATGAGGACGAGGTGCAGGGGGAATACCGCCGGTCAGCCGGTGCCGGACACGGGTCAGGCGGGCGGGGAGCGGTGCCTGGCTCACGACGCCGCCCGAGGCGTGTGGTGCACCCGGTAAGCGAGTGTGAAGCCGTTGCCGACCTTCGTGTCGATGTCCTCGCGCGCGACCAGCTGCCACTGGCAGAGACCCTGCGCTCGCATCCATCGAACGACGGCGTGAAGCGAGTCGGGCGTGAACGTGTGGTAATGGCCCATGCGTCCACCGGGGGCGTCGTCGTACGGATGTGTGTCGATGGTGGCGCCGGTCTCGTAGTCCGCTACGAGGTGTTCTAGCGTTGTCAGCTCACGCGGCGCGTCGGCGGGCAGCGCGCCTTTCAGCGGCACGATCATGAAGACATAGCCCTCGTCCCGCACAATGCGGTTCCATTCACGGAAGGCACGAATGGGGTTCGGCAGGTGTTCGACGACGTGGCTGCTGAGCACGAAGTCTTCGCTGCGATCCGGGACGGGGATGGCGTCCGCCTGTGCCGCGATGTCGACGACGGCAGGCTCGATGCCCTGGCGGCGAGATTCGCCGGCGTAGTAGTCGTAGTCTTCGACGGGGGCGACGTTGCGGGTACGGAGGCCGAACGGGTTGTGCGCCGCGGCTCCGACTTCGAGCCCTCGGAAACCGTCGAGCAGCCGGTGGGCCAGCTCGTGTTCGGGGAACGGCATGCCGGCGGCCGCTGCCGGCGGGCGGCTGCGCATGGCCGTGGCCTCGGTGAGGATGTGCTTGAGCGCTTGCGCGCGGACGTCCGGCGAATAGCGGTCGAGCACGTCCTGCCGGGCACGTTCTCCAATCGCGCGCCTGACTGGGGCGTCGGCTATCAGGCGTTGCAGCGCGTCGAACCATTCCGATGTGTCGCCGGCCAGAAAGCCGTTGTCGCCCGGCCGGATGGCCGCCTGGAACGAACCCCAGCGGCTGGCTACGGTCGGCACGCCAACGGCGGCCGCCTCGAAATATTTCAACTCGCTCTTGCCGGCGCAGAAGGCGCTGCCGATCTCGAGCGGTGCGAGGTTGATATCGAACTCCGCGAGAGCTGCCGGCAGTTCCCGCCAGTCGAGGAAGGGCACACGCGTGATGCGGTTGAGCCAGGGCTGCCACTGGCTGTCCAGATCCAGCTGACCGATGATTCGCAGCTCGACGTGCGGGTAGGTGGCCAGGAGCTTTCTCAGCGCATCCGCGGCCTGCGCGAAGTCGCGGTTGTGTGTGCGGCTGCCGCTCGCGTAGCCGATGACGACCCGGGCATCCGATGGCACGCGCCGGATCCGTGCCTGTTCGGAGAGATCGAGCAGCTCCTGGCTGAGGGCGTTGCGATGGACCCACGACGGGCGGCCCGCGGCATCCGCGGCGCCGGCAATGGCGTCGCTCGCGCCCAGCACGCCATCGCAGGCATGAAGCGCTTCGCGGAATCGCCGCATGCCGACGCGGAACACCACCTGTTCGGATGGGCCTGCGAGCGCGAGTGCCTGCACTTCGTCGGCGATCTCGGGAACGAACAGCAAATCGTCGATGTCGAACAGGATGGTGACGCCCTCCCGCTGGCGCGCCGTCCGGACGATTTCCCTGACGAGCGGTCCCCACTGCACGCGGTGCAGGATGATCAGGTCGAATCGCGGGACCTGTTCGAGCAGAGAGGGATCGACCAGGTTGGCGATGGCGGATTCGACGCCAAGGCGCGCGAGCTGCTCGTGCGTGTGATGGCAACGATACCGTTCCATGTCACCCATCGAGCCATTGACGATGAGCACGGGGCCGAGTGCCGGCTTGTCGTCCGCAGGTGCGGTGACCGGCATGCTGGCGTCCGACAGGGCCGGCGTACCAGGATCGAACGTCGGCGTGTCCGCGTGACTGGTCGCTGCCGCCGCCGCGGTTTGCGTGTCAGCGGGCGTTTCCTGCTGTGGCTGAGCAACGGAGGCCGCTGGTGTTTCCGCTGCCGGCTGTACGGCTGCCGGCGCATCGACGACTGTCGCGGCCACCCGTGCCGGCTCATCTCCCGACGCCGCAACGGCTGGTGGTGTTCGCCGCACGCCCAGCGCGGCGGCCGCCCACCGCGCGCGCCGGCTGCCGGGGGGCGCGATCGTTATCCGCAGCGCCCGCAACTGCAGCGCTGCACGCCAGGCGCGGCTGGCTTCGATGGCCTGAAGACGCGCCGCGGTCTCATCGAGACGAGTGGCGAGGGTCTCGGCCCGGGCTGTCGCGGCAGCCGCGCGGTGTCCGGCCTCCTGGCTCTGGCGTGCCACGTTCGCGAGGCGCGCCTGCAACGTCGTGACCTCGGCGTTCCTGCGGCCGAGGAGGCGCTGGTGCTCCGCAAGTGCCGTGCGGGTGGCCTCGGCGTGGTCGGCCAGGACCCGCAAGTCGTGCTCCTTGGCCGCGAGGTGGTCGCGCAGTGACCTGATGTAGGTGTCTCTCAGCGTTTCGGATGCGCGCAGGAGCCAGATCTCCTGTTCGCGATCGAGCATATGACCGGCCAGGATCTCCGCAACCTGCTCTCCCGCCGCCTGCTCGGACTGGAGGTGCAGTGCGAGCGAGCGCAGCTCGCCGTTTTCGGCTGCCAATTGCCAGAACCGGCGTTCGTAGTCGCGAATGGCCCGGTGCAGCGGGTCGCGATGCCGGCGGAAGCGGGCGGCCCATGGCGTGAGGATGGCCGCATCGAAGTCGACGTCGCGGACGAAGCCGTGTTGGGCGAACAGCCCGGCCCAGTAGTGGACGGGCTGGACGTTGAGGTGCGTGACCTCGTCATAGTCGGTGGGCGTCGAAGAAAAGAGGATGTCGTCGGCCGCGTCGCACAACCGTCCGATGGCCGCCGCAGCGTCCTCTGGTGCCAGATGCTCGAGTACCTCGACGCAGACGATCAGATCGTAGCGCCGCGGCAGGGGATCGATGAGCGAGCCGACACGGCAGTAGGGTTGCGCGGCCAGGGGCGCGTGGCGGATGGCGTAGTCGGAAATGTCGATGCCATACGCCTCGACACCGTGCCGGCGGAGCGCATCCACCAGCAGGCCCATGGCGCATCCGGCGTCAAGCACCGTCCGCGGCGCGATGTCCCGGACGATGGCCGTGGCCATGGTGTCGAAGAACTGCCGCAATTGGCCGTTGGTCTCGTAGGCACCGCCCGCGTAGTGGCGGAAGTAGTAGCGGCCGTACGGGTGCGGCGCTGGTGTGTCATGGACACGGTTCGGCATGTTGCTTCTGGCTCCGGGCGACAGCGCTTCGGCGGTGGGTGGGATTGTACCAGCGAGGTCATGCTAATGTGCCGGCCATGACGACCTCTGCTGTGCTCGGTCCCCTCGGTCAGGTTTCGATGAACGCGCGCGATGTCGCCCGGGCAACGGCGTTCTATCGCGACACACTGGGCCTGCCGTTCCTGTTTTCGGGCGGGCCGATGTCGTTTTTCGATTGTGGCGGTGTGCGCCTGATGCTGGGGCCGGCCAGCGGACCCGAGTACGACCACCCGGGATCGATCCTGTATTTCCGTGTCGGCGACATTCACGCCATGCATGACGCCTTGACGGCGCGCGGCGTATCGTTCCGCGCGGCACCGCACCTGGTGGCCCGCATGCCCGACCACGAACTGTGGATGGCGTTCTTCGACGACACCGAAGGCAATACGCTGGCGCTGATGAGCGAGGTACGCAATCCCGGCTAAAATTGTCGGGTGCCTGACGCGACGTTCCGTGAAGACCTGCTGAGCCATTCGCGTGCGGACGAACGGGTCCAGACGCCCCGTTTGTGGCGCGTACTACTGCACAACGACGACTTCACCACGCAGGAGTTCGTGGTCTGGGTGCTCGAGACCATCTTTCAGAAATCCGCAGCCGAGGCTCATCAGATCATGCTGCACGTGCACCAGGCCGGCATTGGCGTGGCCGGCATCTACACGCGCGACGTGGCTGAAACCAAGCAGCAGGCCACCGAACGTCTGGCCGCGCAGCACGAGTACCCGCTGCGTGTGACCGTCGAACCCGAACCGGCGGAGGAACGTCAATGAGCCGTCAACCGGTGCCGTTTGCGCCGGACGCGCTGGAGAGTATCCGCCGCGCTTTCCGTCTGGCCGCCGATCATCGCCACGACCTGGTCAGCCTCGAACACCTGCTCGCGGCCCTGCTGGAGGACCCACAGGCCGTGCGCGCGCTCGAGGCGTGCCGCGTGGATCTGCCGCTGCTGCGTTCCGATCTGGATGACGTGCTGCAGCGCGCGTTTTCGCCGGTACCTGGCCGGAAGGCCGTCAAGCCGGAGTCCACCATCGGTTTCGATCGTGTCGTGGAACGTGCTGTCGTGCATGCCGCCTCATCGAGTGCGGAGCAGGTGGAGAGTGGCGCGCTGCTGGTGTTCCTGTTGCAGGAGGAGGACAGCCACGCCGCCTACTTCCTGCGCAAGCAGGGGCTGGACCGCCTGACGCTGCTGCGCGTGCTGGCCCATGCGCCGGATGCCGAGCGTGTGACGTCGGGACCCGGTGACCCGGAAGGAGGACCGCGCGATCCGCTGGAAGCTTATGCCACGGACCTGGTTGCCAAGGCGGCGCGCGGGGAGGTAGATCCGCTGGTGGGCCGCGACGCGGAAGTGGAACGGATTGTCCAGGTGCTGTGCCGACGCCGCAAGAACAACCCGCTGCTGATTGGCGAGCCCGGGGTGGGGAAGACGGCGCTGGCCGAAGGCCTGGCGCTGCGGATCCACAAGGGTGAAGTACCGCCGGCGCTGAAGGACGCGCGCGTGTTTGCGCTGGACCTGGGAGCCGTTGTCGCGGGCACGCGATATCGCGGCGACTTCGAGGAGCGGATCAAGCAGGTGCTGGATGCGCTCGACAAGGAACCTCACGCGATTCTGTTCATCGACGAAATCCACACGCTGGTGGGCGCGGGTTCGGCGTCCGGTGGCACCATGGACGCCGGCAATCTGCTGAAGCCGGCGCTGGCGTCGGGCACGTTGCGGTGTATCGGATCGACGACGTTCGCGGACGTAAAGCAGTCGTTCGATCGCGATCGTGCGTTGTCGCGGCGCTTCCAGAAGATTGAAGTGCTCGAGCCGAGCGAGGACGAAACACGCGCCATCCTGCGCGGTCTCCGGTCGGCCTATGAGGAGCATCACGGCGTCAGCTACACGGACGAAGCGCTGGACGCGGCCGTCACCCTGTCGGCGCGTCATCTGCGCGACCTGCATCTGCCCGACAAGGCCATTGACGTCATCGACGAAGCCGGCGCGTTCGTGAAGCTGGCACCACTGCCGGAGCGTGGTGCATCGGAGGGCGGTTCCTCGGAAGGCGCGCGGACGGTGACGGCGGCCGACATCGAGAAGGTGGT
>CAZZGM010000126.1:6252-8284 GCA_964653955.1 uncultured Bifidobacteriaceae bacterium
CGTGCAGGCCGTGTCGAGTGACGACAAGGCGGCGCTTCGCCGGCTCGACGAAGAACTGAAGGCCGTCATTTTTGGTCAGGACCAGGCCATCGACGATGTGACGTCGGCCATCAAGCTGGCGCGCTCGGGATTGCGGGCCGCGGACAAGCCGATTGGCAGCTTCCTGTTTGCCGGCCCCACCGGCGTTGGCAAGACGGAACTGGCGCGTCAGCTGGCGCGTGTCCTGAAGGTGGAGTTCCTGCGGTTCGACATGTCCGAGTACATGGAAAAACACGCCGTGGCTCGCCTCATTGGCGCACCGCCGGGTTATGTCGGTTACGAAGACGGCGGGCTGCTGATTGATGCCATCCGCAAGACGCCGCATGCCGTGCTGCTGCTGGACGAGATCGAGAAGGCGCATCCGGATCTGTTTGCCATCCTGCTGCAGGTGATGGATCACGCCACGCTGACCGACACGCACGGGCGCCAGGCCGATTTCCGCCACGTGATCCTCATCATGACCACCAACGCCGGTGCGCGCGACCTGTCGGGCCGCAGGATGGGATTTGGCGAGGCCGGTGAAGGTCACCGCGCGACTGGTGCGCTGGAGCGGATGTTCTCACCGGAATTCCGCAATCGTCTGGACGCCACCGTGCACTTCAATCCGCTGGGTATCCCCGAAATTGCGCGCGTGGTGGACAAGCACGTGGCCGAAGTGGCGGCGCTGGTGGCCGACCGGCAGATCACGCTGGAGGTGACTCCCGACGCGCACGCCTGGCTGGCTGCCCGTGGCTTCGACCGTGCGTTTGGTGCCCGCCCCATGGCACGTCTGGTGGAACGTGCCATCAAGAAGCCGCTCTCGAACCTGCTGCTCTTCAGCGACATTCCCAACGGCGCCCGTGTCGTGGTCGAGGTGAAGGACGGGGAGTTGGACGTACGAGTCTGAGGCTCTGGCGGGGACGCGCTCGAACCTGCTGACGCTGCACGAAGGGCGGTAGCGGAAGTGCTGGAGCTCGGCGCGGCGTGGCCACGTCCGGCATGGCCTGCCAGCCGTAGCTCGCGCGGTGTGGCACACGCGAGCGAAGGCTGGTGCGCCCGGCAGGGCTCGAACGTCCTGACGGCTGCACGAAGGGCGGCGGCGGACGTCCTGGAGACTGGCGCGGCGCGGCCACGTCCCGATAGGACGTGGTGCGCCCGGCAGGGCTCGAACCTGCGACCCCCAGCTTCGAAGGCTGGTGCTCTATCCAACTGAGCTACAGGCGCCAAACAAGACACGGAAGGCACAAGGCCCGGGAAACGCGAACCTTGTGCCTGAGCAGACTCGCTCCAGCGGCCGCCGGAGCGAAAAGGAGCGTTACGGCTTGAACGACTTGTAGATGATGCCCTTCAGTCCCGGCACATCCGACGGCAGTTCGGCCTCGCCTGCCGGAAACTCGTTGACCTTCAGCATGTACGCGAGGATATCGGCCTTCTCGGCGGGTGTGACCGCGCCGGGATTGCTGGGCGGCATCGACTGACGCGTGCGCTCGAACAGGTCGGCCAGCGGCAAGTCGTTCCACGCCGCGGCAAACTCACCGCCGGCCAGCCCGGGGGCAAATCCGTCACCGCCAAGGTCCGTCTGGTGACAGCTCGCGCATTCGGCCGAGTACAGCGCCTGTCCCCGTGTTGCCTGCACTTCTGTGTAGACGCCGTCCCACACGGTTTTCTGCTGGGCTCTGGCACCAGGCAGCACGAGCCCCGCGATTCCCAACGCCATGCCTGCGGTTATGACTGCGGTTCTGAACGTCATATGACAAGTCCCTCGCGTGGCTCTCGACATCGGCCACGTTCCCCGCCAAATGTTAACAGTACCGGCACGGGCGCCGCACGAAACCGGGCACTCAGCGCGACTCCTGTTCGAGATGCGGCTGCACGAGCGCGGCAATCTCGTCGAGCGCACGCGCCAGTACACGCGACACTGCCTCACGCTCTTCAGGCGTGAGCGCCGTCAGCAGGCTGTGCATGGCGGGCGTTCGGCTGCGCTCTTCGTGCGGCAGAAGGCTGACAAGAACCG
>CAZZGM010000127.1:0-8279 GCA_964653955.1 uncultured Bifidobacteriaceae bacterium
CAGCACCACCAGCGCGCCAATCAGCCCGGTCTCTTCGGCAATGACAGCAAAAATAAAGTCCGTGAACGGCTCGGGCAGATAGAACAGCTTCTGCCGCCCTTCCATCAGCCCGGTGCCAAACACGCCGCCGGTGCCCACGGCAATCAAGGACTGGATGATCTGGAAACCGTCGCCAAGCGGATCGGCCCACGGATCCAGAAACGCCAGCACTCGCCGCCGCCGGTAGTCGGCCTGCATGAGGACGATGTAGAGCACCGGCAGGAGGACGGCGGCCGCACCCAGCATGTAGCGGTAGCTGAACCCGGCGGCAAACACCATCACGCTCACCACGCCGAGAATCGACACCGCCGTGCCGTAATCCGGCTCCAGCAGAATCAGTCCCACGACCACGGCCAGGATGGTGGCAATGGGCGCCAGCGCGTACCCCAGTTCGTTGATGCGGTGGCGGCGCCTGTCCAGCACGTACGCCGCAAACAGAATCACCGTCAGCTTGGCCAGCTCGGACGGCTGGATCCCCAGGCCGCCAATGCCAAACCAGCGCCGCGTGTTGTTGATGGGCGGCATCAGCAGCACCGCGAACAGCATGAAGCCAACGACCGCCAGTGCTCCCCAGACGAAGCGCTCGTTGCGGTAGTTCCGGTAGTCGATGCGCATCACGACCGACAGGATGGCCAGGCCCAGCGCCGCCCACAGCGCCTGCTTCGTGACAAACAAGTACGGCTGCTGGAAGCGTTCGAGCGCCACCAGCGCCGAGGCGCTGTACACCATCACCACGCTGGCGCAAATGAGCGCCAGGGTGGCGAGGAACATCCATCTGTCAGATTGCAGCTTCCGCGCCATACGTTTCTCGGGCCTTTCCGGTCCAGCTCCTCTTTTTCGCTCCTCTTTTTCGCAGGAGCCCTAAAGTCCGGCGACTTCGACTCGATACGAGGGCTGGCGGCGCCGTGGGTACACCCGTGCGATCGCCTCCCCCGGCGCGCCGACCAGGGCCACATGGCCCCGGCGACGGGTCGAAGCAGTCAGCAGTCGTCAGTCAGTTGCGGGAATGGGACACCAGTCTCGCAGACCGGGGCAGCCTGCGTTCCCAGCGACCGGCTCCCACTCGCCTCCAACCGGCTGACGACTGTTCACTGCTCACCCGTGGCGCGCTTCATCCGCCAGCCGCCGCACCTCCTCCTTGAACCGCCTGCCGCGGTCCGCGTAGTCGTTGAACATGTCGAAGCTGGCGCACGCCGGCGCCAGCAGCACCACGCCGTCGGGCCGGGCCAGCGCCCACGCCTCACGCACGGCTTCACCCATCGAGGCCGCGTCCCTCACCGGCACGACATCGGCCAGGGCCTCGCGTACCAACGGACGCGCTTCGCCAATCGCCACCACCGCCCGCCCGTTCGCCGCCAGTGGCTGCGCCAGGCTGCGCAGGTTGCCGCCCTTGAACTTGCCGCCGACAATGGCCACGACCGGCGAGAAACTTTCGATGGACCGCGCTGCCGCGTCCACGTTGGTGGCCTTCGAGTCGTTCACGAACCGCACACCACCCACCGTGGCCACCGGCTCCATCACGTGCTCGAGCCCGGTGAAACCACTCATCGCCTGTTCCATCGCGGCCCCGGCGGCACCCGCCACGGCCGAAATGGCCGAGGCCGCCACCACATTGCTGAGCAGGTGGCGTCCGTGCAGCTTCACGGCCGCCAGCGGCATCAGCGGCACCTCGCCTTCGGACGTGCGCTGCCACACGAAGCCACGTTCCGTGAACACCGACGCGCCAGGCGCACGCGGATCCAGCGCATAACGCACCTGCCGCGCGGCACTCACTTCGGCCAGCGCCAGCGCCTCCGGGCTGTCGGCGTTCACCACCGTCCAGTCGTCGCTCGTCTGGTTGGCAAACACACGCTGCTTGGCGCGCGCATATCCTTCGACGGTCGGGTGCCGGTCCAGATGGTCCGGCGAGAAGTTCAGCAGCGCCGAAATCCACGGGTGAAACCGGTCCGTCGATTCCAGCTGGAAGCTGCTGGCCTCCACCACGTGCACGGTGTCCGCGGTGGACTGGTCCACCTGCGCGCTGAGTGGCACGCCGATGTTGCCGCCGACCAGCACACGCCGGCCGGCCGCCTCGAGCATGCGCCCCACCAGCGTCGTCGTCGTGGACTTGCCCTTCGTTCCCGTGATCGCGACGATGGGACCGCGAACCCAGCGGGCGGCCAGTTCGAGCTCGCCAATGACGGGCACGCCAGCCGCGCGCGCCAGAGCCAGTTCCGGAATGTCGAGCGGCACACCGGGACTCATCACCACGAGGTCCGCGCGTTCGAACGACTCGTGATGGTGGCCACCGAGTTCGAGCGCCACGCCGGCGTCGGTCAACGTCCCTGCGTCGGCCACGACGTCGCGTCGATCGGTCAGGACAACCGCAGCCCCCCGCCGCGCGAGCAGCAGCGCGGCCGCCACGCCGCTCCTGGCGGCGCCGACCACCAGCACGCGCTGGCCCTGCACGGAGAAAGAGGTAGCGCTCATCGCAGTTTCAAGCTCGTCAGGCTGAAGAGGGCGAAGATGATCGAGATGATCAGGAACCGCGCGATGACCTTGGGTTCCTGCCAGCCCATGAGCTCGAAGTGATGGTGGAGCGGCGCCATGCGGAACACACGGCGCCCGGTCAGCTTGAACGACGCCACCTGAATCACCACCGAGGCGGCTTCCATCACGAACACGCCGCCGACCAGCACCAGCAGAATCTCCTGCTTGATGAGGATGGCCACGGTGCCCAGCGCGCCACCCAGCGCGAGCGATCCCACATCGCCCATGAAAATTTCGGCGGGATGCGCGTTGTACCAGAGAAAGCCGAGGCTGGCACCCACCAGTGCCCCACAAAACACCGTCAACTCGGCCGCCGGCGCAAATCGCACCAGCAGCAGGTACTCCGCAAACACGGCGTGGCCGGTGACGTATGCCAGCGCGGTGAGCGTTGCCGCCGACACGGCAAACGTGCTGATGGCCAGGCCGTCGAGTCCATCGGTGAGGTTGACCGCATTACTCCAGGCCACGAGCACGAACACCGCAAACGGTACGTAGAACCAGCCGAGATCGGGAATGAGCTGCTTGAAGAACGGGAAGATGAGACGCGTGTTGTACAGGTCTACCGCGGCGAGCCACATCAGCACGAGGCTGACGAGGAACGCCACGAGAATCTGGAGCCCCATCTTGTAGCGAGGCGCCAGGCCGCCGGACGAACGCCTCGTGATCTTGAGGTAGTCGTCCAGAAACCCGATACCGCCGAATGCCGCCGTCGTCATCACCGCAATCCACACGTACACGTTCGCCAGATCGGCCCACAGCAACGTCGGGCCAAGTGCCGCCGCCAGAATCAGCAGGCCGCCCATCGTCGGCGTGCCCGCCTTCGCCTTGTGCGACTGCGGGCCTTCCTGACGGATCACTTGTCCGACCTGGAAGTCCCGCAGGCGCCGGATGAGCCATGGTCCAAGCACGAGGCTCACCGCCAGCGCCGTCAGACTCGCCGCCGCCGTCCGGAACGTGATGTAACGCGCCACGTTCAGAACGGGAATCTGCGGAATGGACATCGTCAGGAGGTGGTAGAGCATTTCAGCCGCGCACCGCCATCAACCGGTCCGTCACCACCTCGGTACGAACGCCTCGCGATCCCTTCACCAGCACCACGTCGCCGGGCACCACATGGGCCGCAGCCAACTCCGCCGCTTCATCACTCGTGTCCGCGTGCCACACCGCGGCACGATCGAGTCCGGCCGCCACGGCCGCTTCGGCCATCGCCCGCGCCGGGGCACCACCCACCGTAATCAGCAGGGCCACACCAGCGGCAGCCGCCGACCGCCCACACTGCTCGTGCAGGGGCACGGCCAGTTCGCCCAGTTCGAGCATCTCGCCCAGCACAGCCACGCGGCGTGCGGCGGTGGTGGCCGCCAGCATGTCGAGCGACTGCGTCAACGCCGCCGGACTCGAGTTGTAGCTGTCGTCCACGACAGTGACACCACCGCCTGTCACCTGCACTTCGCCGCGGCGCCGGGCCGGCGTCAGCATGGCCACGCGCGCGACTATTTCCTCCAGCGGCACGTCCATGTGCAGTCCAACGGCGGCTGCCGCGAGCACGTTGGACAAATTTCCGCGTCCAACCAGCGGCACGTGCAACGCCGAACGCACACCGTCGGCCACCACCGTGGCGTTGGTGCCGGTCAAACCGCCATGCACGACATCGACGGCCCGAACATCGGCGTGCTCAGCAAGGCCGAACGTAACGACGCGGCCGGCAAAGGCCGGCGCGTGACGCATGACGAGTGGGTCGTCGGCATTGGCAACCAGACAGTCACCGGCGCGCGCGCCCTCGAGAATCTCCGCCTTCGCCCCGGCAACGGCTTCGGCACTGCCGAAGTGCCCGATGTGCGCATCGCCCACGTTGGTCCAGACACGGACGTCGGGTTCGGCAATGCCCACCAGCACGCGGATTTCGCCCGCGTGGTTCATGCCGAGTTCCATCACGCCGACGTCGGCGCCGTGGCGCAGTTCGAGCAGCGACAGCGGCAGCCCCAGGTGGTTGTTGAGGTTGCCGACGTTCTTCCCGACGGCGTACCGGCCGGAGAGCACGGCGGCGACAGCCTCTTTGGTGGTGGTCTTGCCGGCACTGCCGGTAATGGCCACCACGCGCGCGCCAGATCGGCGGCGCACGTCACGGGCCAGGTGCTGCAGCGCCAGCGTGGTGTCGTGCACGCGCACCACGGCAGCGGCGCCAAGGTCGCCGAGCCCCTCGGTTCGGCTCACCACGACGACAGACGCGCCACGCGCTGCCGCGGCATGCGCGAAGTCGTGTCCGTCGCGCGCGGCCACGATGGCAAAGAACGCCGCGCCCGGTTCGAGCGTGCGCGAATCAATGGCAAACGTCGACGGCACGGTATCCGGATCGCCGGCCACCACCTGTCCGCCCATCGCCGCAGCCATCATGGCAGCGCTCAACGCCACGCCGGCTGCCATCACATCGCCCTCGTCCGCTTCGCGTGCCGCCGCGCCAGAGCGTCACGCGCCACCGCCGCGTCGTCGAACGGCAGCACACGATCGCCAATCTGCTGATACTTTTCGTGGCCCTTGCCGGCCACGAGTACGAGGTCGCCGGCGCCGGCCGTGGTCACCGCGCGCTCGATGGCTTCGGTCCTGTCCACCACGGCGTGCACGTCGGCCTTGCGGCTGCCCGTGGCGCCCGGCGTGATGCCCCGCCGCACTTCGTCGATGATGCGGCCGGGATCTTCGCTGCGCGGGTTGTCGGACGTCACAATCACGACATCGCTCAGGCGCGCGGCCACCATCCCCATCAGCGGGCGCTTGGTGCGATCACGATCGCCGCCACAACCGAACACCGTCACCAGGCGGCGGGACGCCAGCGGGCGCGCCGTCTCGAGCAGGTTTCTCAGCGCATCGTCCGTATGCGCGTAGTCGACCACTACGGTGATGTCGTCGGCCGGCGATGACACCACCTCGAAGCGGCCCGGCACACCGGGCAGCGCGTGAACACCATGCGAGATGGCGTCGAGCGAGACGTCCAACGCCACGGCGGTCGCCGTGGCCGCGAGGATGTTGTAGACGTTCGGCCGCCCGACCAGACGCGACCGGATGGCCACGCTGCCGGCAGGTGTGCGGACGTCCAGCGTGAGTCCGTCGAGCGCCAGCGACACGGGACCGGGCGTCACGTCGGCTGCGGTGTTGAGGCCGTAGGTCAGCGAGCGGCGGCACGCGGCCACCAGGGCCGGCGCACGTGGATCGTCGGCATTGATGACGCCAGGCGCATCGGCATCGAGCATCTCGAACAGCCGGCGCTTGGCGGCGAAGTACGCCTCCATATCCGCATGGAAGTCGAGGTGATCGCGCGTGAGATTGGTGAACACCCCGGCCGCGAACTTCATCCCGTCCACACGCTTGAGCGCCAGTGCGTGCGACGACACTTCCATCACGGCCGAACGGCAGCCATTGGCCAGCATCTCGGCCAGCAGTTGCTGCACGTCCGGGGCCTCGGGTGTGGTGCGCGCCGCTTCCCGCTCCTCACGCCCGACCCGATACGACACGGTGCCCATCACGCCAGCCGTCAGCCCGGCGGCATCGAGGATGGATGCCAGCAGGTACCCCGTCGTGGTCTTGCCGTTGGTACCCGTGACGCCAATCACCGGCATCTGACGGCTTGGCTGACCGTAAAACCGATCCGCCAGCAGCGCCAGCGCCAGGCGGGCGTCGGCACACTGAATCCACGGTCCTTCGTGACTCTCCGGCCTCGGCGACTCGGCGACGATGGCAACGGCGCCGCGCGACCGTGCCTGCTCGGCAAACGTCACCCCATCGGCCTTGAATCCCCGCAACGCCACGAACACCGAGCCTGGAACGACGCGCCGCGAATCGTAGGCCACGGCCGAAACGGACTGCGACGGAGAGGTCCCCGCCAGCACCGCCTCGCCCGTCCGGGCGCCCACGACCGCCACGACGTCGTCGAGTGTCACCGCTGCGAGACTCCTGTCGCAGCCGCCGGAAGCGGCTGCCGATCGAGCACGAGCGTGCACACATCTCCGGGCTCCATGAACGTTCCCGGAGCAGGTACCTGCTTCACCACCACGCCCGAACCCTGCACGCGAGGCGTGAGCCCCAGCCGCGCCAGTTCGTGCACGGCCTCGCGTGCGCCGTATCCCTGCAGATCCGGCAGCGCCCGGTCATCGCCGGAAGCCAGCGACGCCGGCACCACCTGCGGCACCACCGGCCGGCGCGGCGCCGGCCTGGTGACGGCCTTTCGAGGCACGACGACCGGAGGCGCCGGATCGACGTTGGGCGCCACGCCCAGATGGCGCAGCGAGTCTTCGGCAATGCGCTGGAAAATGGGCGCCGCCACCACACCGCCGGTGTTGCCGCCCGTGCGCGGCGAGTCCACCATCACGATGATGGCCAGCACCGGATCGCGCGAGGGCACGAAGCCGACGAACGACACGTTCTGCTGCGTCGAGGAATAACGGCGGTTGACGAGCTTGTCGGCCGTCCCGGTCTTGCCGGCCACCGTGTAGCCCGGCACCTTCGCGCGCGTGGCCGTGCCGCGCTCGACCACTTCTTCCATGATGGTCGTGAGCGTGGCCGCGGTCTCGGGACGGATGACCGTGCGCACCGCCGTCGGGGCCATCTCGGAACGCAGGCCGTCGCGGCGAATGGCGCGGACGAGTCTCGGTTCGTACAACGTGCCGCCATTGGCCACGGCACTGGCAGCCGTCACCACCTGCAGCGGTGTGACGCCCACCTGATATCCCATGGACACCGACGCCAGCGCGCTGTCGTTCAGCTCGGTCCAGACAATGCCCGGGCTTTCGCCGGCGAAGTCACGCGACGTCGGGCGGCCGAACCCGAACCGCTTGACGTAGTCCACCATCCGCTCGGCGCCGACACGCGAGCCAATCTTGATGGCGCCGACGTTGCTCGACTTCACCAGCACGTCGGTGAACGACAGCGGCGGCGAGCGTCGCATGTCGCTGATCACACGGCGGCCGAAGCGGATGACGCCGGCACTGACGTCGATGATTTCGCCGGTGCTGAACAGCTTGTGTTCGAGTGCCGCCGATGCCGTGACGATCTTGAATGTCGATCCCGGCTCGTACAGGTCCTGAATCGCGCGGTTACGGCGCGCCTGCTCCGGTGCCTCGCCGTAGGCGTTGGGATTGAACGTCGGCCAGTTGGCCATGGCCAGCACTTCGCCGGTATGCGGGTCCATCACCACGGCCGTGCCGGCGGCGGCGCGATGCGCCTCGACGCCGGCGCGCAGTTCGCGCTCCGCGATGTACTGCAGCTGCGCGTCAATCGTCAGCTCGATGGAACCGCCCGTCGTTGGAGGCCGCTCGAGGCGGCTATACGCCTTGCCACGCGCATCGGTCTGCACGAGGAGCTTGCCCTCGCGGCCGCGGACCATCTTGTCGAACGACGCTTCGGCGCCGCCAAGGCCGACGTTGTCGAGTCCGGCGTAGCCGATGAGGTGCGACGCCAGTTCGCGGTTCGGATAGAAGCGCTTGCTTTCCTTGGTGAACCCGATGCCGCGCAGCTGCAGGGCCGCCACGCGCTGGGCCTCGGCTGGCGACACACGCCGCTTCACGTACACGAACGCCCGCGACCGCGACAGCCGTTCAGCAATCGCCGTCCGCTCCTTCCGATCGCAGCCGTCGAGCGCGCCACACAACTTGCCGGCGGCGGCTTCGGCGTCACCGACTTCGCCGGGCACCGCGTAAATCGTGTCCGCATCCACGCTGTAGGCC
>CAZZGM010000128.1:0-4580 GCA_964653955.1 uncultured Bifidobacteriaceae bacterium
CGTGATCGAGCGTGCGCCGCAGCGCGGTCACCATGTTGATGCGGGTACGCTCCGGCTTCGGCTCCGTCTCCACCAGCCGCGCTGTCAGCCCCTCGGGCCGCAGCCCGCCCATCACCTGCGGCTCGTCCTCCGAAAACACGAACCGTGTCACGGTCGGCGGAGAGGCAACCGGACGTTCGTCCGCAGCCGCATACGCCGCCTTCACCGCGGCCGCCGCCTCTTCCACCGCCGCGTTCCAGTCGGCCTCGTCCATCAGGGACGGCACGAGGTACGCCTTCAGTTTCGGGAGAGGATCCCGCGTCCACTCTTCCGCGACGGTCTCCGGCGACTTGTAGGTCTGCGTATCCTGAAAGCTGTGCCCCTCGAGCCGCGGGACCCGCAGCCGCAGCAGGCACGGCGCGCGCCGCTCGCGCACGAACGACACCGCCTCGTCGATGAGCGATGCCGCTTCCGCGGGTTCGGTGCCGTCACCCGCCAGAACATGAAGGTTGGCAAAGTTGGCCAGGTTGGCGGCAATGTCCGCGCCCGGCGTCTGGAAGTGGCCCGGAACCGAGATGCCGTAGCCGTTGTCCTCGATGAAAAACAACGCCGGGAGCTTCTGCGTGGTGGCAATCGTGAGCGCCGACCAGAACCCGTTGGTGGCCACGGAGGCATCGCCGCCCAGCACCACGCCAATGGCACGGTCGTACGCGGGATCCTGCAACTGTGTGCGCCGATATTCGATGGCCTGTGCCCAGCCGACCGTCGGCGTGTACTGCGCGCCAACACCGCCACACATGGGCAGGGCCGACGGACCGTTCGGGTTCGGATAGTTGAAGACGACGCCGATGTCGCGGCCATCGGAATAGCCGCCGGCGCGCGCCATGGACGAACCGAGTACGTCATCCAGGCTCACGCCCAGCGACAGCAGCATGGGACGCGACCGGTAATAACCACACGCCGCGTCTTTCGCCTCGGTCAGGCGAAGCCCGAGGAGAATCTGGGCCAGGTCGTGGCCGCGGGCCGAGAACTGGTAGATCACCTTTTTCCCGGGAACGAGTTGCTGTTCCTCCAGTTCGTCCAGGCCGCGTGAGACGTGCAGCAGGTACACCACCTGCCGCCAGGGATATTCCGCCCCGCGAGCGTCACGACGGTTCTCTGGACTGCGGCGGGCAGGCGCGGCCGATGTCACGCCCAACCCTCGCAGCGAGCCGTATCCGGCATTCCGGCACCCAGGAAAGTCATCGGGAAAATCTACACGCTCACCGGCCGAAAATTGATGTCGATATCACCCATGAAAGCGGCTCACACAGAGAAATATCTCCCGCAAAGGCGCCATTACGGGCATATCATTCCCAAAGACAGAGGCGGGTTCGAACGACAGCATAGCGAGGGCATCACTCATGGCCAACACCGGAGAAGAGCTGGACCAGCACGAGCGGGCCATTGTCAACGCGCTGCAGCGGAACGGGCGCTACACGGTGCAGGAACTGGCCGACAGCATCGGGCTGTCGATGTCGCCCACCTGGCGGCGGCTCAAGAGCCTGGAGCAACGCGGCGTCATCAAGGAGTACGTCGCGCGCGTCGACGCGTCGAAGCTCGGATACAACGACACCGTCTTCGCGCACGTGACCTTGCGCAAACACAACCGGAAGAACATTGCCGACTTCGAGGCCGCCATCGTCAGCCGGCCCGAGGTGCTCGACTTCTTCTCCATGACGGGCGATGCCGACTATCTGATTCGGGTGGTCGTCCGCAGCACGCAGGAGTACGAGCGGTTTCTCAAGGAAGCCGTCTTCACCAGTCCCGCCGTGCAGCAGATCAAGTCGAACTTCTCGCTGCGCGAGATCAAGAGCACGGTGGCAATTCCGGTGGAAGAAAAGCGGGACGCGTAGCAGCCACGAAAAAGAACGAGGCAGGGTCCCGGGTCGTCCGGAGCCCTGCCTCTAGGTTCGTGAGCCGGCTGCGCGTGTCCTCAGCAGGACACGCACTTGTGATTGTTCTTGGCGCCGAGGCTTTCGAGCAGCTTGATGGTTTCCGGATACGGCTGGGTGCGCTGCACCGGGCCGTTGGCCATGTCCACGGTGGTGAGACCGCGGCGGTTCACCTTGGTCACATCCGCGCCCTTCGACACGAGGTAGGTAATCATCTCGTTGTCGCCGCGTGAAGCGGCATGGTGCACGGCGGTGTTGCCGTTGTCATCCACCCCGTTGACGTCCAGACCAACCTCTTCGACGAGAAACTTCACGGCCGCGAGCATGCCCGTCGGGGCAAAACGATGGGCGTTGCCGGCGAATCCTTCGCCATAACCGACACCGGCGGCGGCCTGCAGCGGACCGATGCCCGGCGAGCCGGGCGGCAGGGGCTGGAGCCCGGACGGGTCGTCGACGCCGGCCCGCGTGCCGCCCTGATTGAAGCCGCGGCCACCGGCCGGGCGCATGGTCGGGATGACGGGATCGGCACCGTAGGACATGAGCAGCTTCATGGCCTCGATGTCGGACGCGTAGGCAGCGCGCCAGAACGGCGTGGCCCCGGACTCGTCGGTGCGCAGCAGGTCGAAGTTGTACTGGGTGTACCAGATCTTCTTCCTGATCCGCACGTTCGGGTCGGCGCCCTTCTCGAGCAGCGCCTTCATCAGTTCCATGTACGACGTGCGCTGCTGGAGCTGCGCCCGCGGCTGCGGATAGAACGAGCGCGGGGCCCACTCGATGTTGACCGTGGCGTAGAGCGGCGCCGCGCCGGCGGCGCTGGTCAGATTCGGATCGGCACCGTTCTCGAGCAGGAACATGGCCAGGTCGTAGTGGCCGTTGATGATGGACATCAGCAGTGGCGTCGTGCCATCGCTGGCCATCGGCGCGTTGACATCGACGCCGCCCGCGACGAGCGCCGCCACCGACGCCTGGCTGCCCTGCCGGGCGGCGTAATGGATGGCACCCAGTCCGCCCTGCTTGCCGATGAGCTCGTTGTAGGTGTAGCCGCGCGTCAGCCCGGGAATGTCGGGTGGAGCGTCCGCGCTGGGAGCAGGCGTCGCCTGCTGCGCCGCCGGCGGCTGGCTGGCGCGCCGGAGATCTTCGTTCAGCGCATCCTCCGGCGTGATCAGCGTGGACACATCGACAATGGTCGAGGCCAGGCTGGTATCGGCGCCCACTTCCACCAGCACCTTCACCACTTCGGGCCGATCGAAGGCCGCGGCAAACATCAGGGCCGTCTGCTCGTTGGCCTTCTCGCGGGCATTGAGATCCGCCTTGTTGGCAATCAGCTGCTTGACCGCCAGCACATGGCCGGATGCCGAGGCCAGCATCAGTGGCGTCGCGCCCGTCTGCGTCGGCTGATTCGGGTCGGCGCCGGCCTTGACGAGTTCGGCCAGCACCGCGTCGTGGCCGCGCTGGCTGGCCAGGTGCAGGGCCGTGTAGCCACCAAGGCGCGTCTGCGCGCGGACGTTCGCACCCGCGTAGAGCAGCACCTGCACCATTTCGGCATCACCGCGCATGGCCGCGTGGTGCAGGGCTGTCGTGCCATCACCAAGGGCGGCGTTGACGTCCGCCCCATCCTTCAGCAGGCGGCGCACCTCGGCAAGAT
Source organism: uncultured Bifidobacteriaceae bacterium (assembly GCA_964653955.1). Taxonomy (GTDB): domain Bacteria; phylum Acidobacteriota; class Vicinamibacteria; order Vicinamibacterales; family UBA2999; genus VFZN01. Next base: position 3,559 of record CAZZGM010000128.1, read on the forward strand.
TGCCTGCCTGAGCCGCGTCGGCCACCGGCGACGCCGGTGCCGCGAGCAGCGCTGCAGAGCAGACAGCCGCGACAATCGCCCCCGCCACCATCCGCCACAGACCAACCGTGCGCATCGCTGCTCTACTCCCCCGCCGCCGTGGACGGCGCCGGTGCGTTGAGGTCGAACGTGCCCGAGCTGTCTCCGAACGATTCCACTTCGACGTCCAGCGTCTGCAGCACCGAGAGCATCGGATTGGCCATCGGTGTGCCGTCAGCAGCCCGGAGGTGAACGTTGCCCTTGATCGCGCCGCCACCGTGGCCCAGCAGGATCAGCGGGCAGCGCTTGTGGTTGTGCACGTTCGAGTTGCCCATGGGCGACCCGTAGAGCACGACCGAGTTGTCGAGCAGCGTCGCATCGCCTTCCTTCATCGCCTTCAGCTTGTCGAGGAAGTACGGCAGCAGGCTGACGTGGTAGGTGTTGATCTTGCCGAAGTCGACAATGCGCTCATCACGATCGCCGTGGTGCGAGGCAATGTGGAACCCGGTGGTGACGCCCGTCTCGGGATACACACGATTCGACACGTCTCGGCTCAGCTTGAAGGCAAACACGCGCGTCAGATCCGACGCGAACGCCAGCGCCTGCAGGTCGAACATCAGCTTGACGTGCTCGGTGTACGAATCGGGTACGCCGGCCGGCGCCCCCGGCAGATCGCGCGGCTCACCGGTGGCGTTCGACTCTTCCACCTTCTGGATGCGGCGTTCGATCTCGCGCACGTCGTCCAGGTAGTCGGTCAGGCGCACACGATCCGCGGCGCCGAGATTGCCTTTCAGATCGTTGACCGACGCGGTCACCCAGTCGAGGATGCTCCGATCTTTCCGCCGGCGCGCCGCACGGGCCTCGGGCGTCGCCCCCACGCCGAACAGCTGATCGAACACCGCGCGCGGATCGCGAATCATCGGCAGCGGCTGCGTCGGCGAAGCCCAGCTGATCGAATCGGTGTACGTGCACGAGTAGCCGTAGAAACAGCCACCAGCCTGATC
>CAZZGM010000128.1:4590-8235 GCA_964653955.1 uncultured Bifidobacteriaceae bacterium
GTGACCCACCTTCTGCGCGAAGATCTGGTCGATGGACGTACCGGCGCGCACGTCCGACCCCTGGGTCTGGTGAGGATGCGACTGGGTGAGGAACACCGCCGCGGAACGGAAGTGGTCGCCGCCGATTTCGGGTGGCGAGAACGCCTCGGCATTCCGTACGTCGGTGCGGCTGATGATGGTCAGGTGCTGGCGATAATCCTCGAGCGGCGCGAGGCTCGACTTCCCGAAGTTGAACTCGTGCCCGACCTCGGGCGGCGCCCACAGGTAATTGGCTTCGCCATACGCGGTACTGCCCGCCGCGCCGTGCACCATCTCGATGGCGACGAAGCGCTTCTTCTGCGCCAGCTGGCGCGCTTCTGCGCCTCCCCGGGCCGGCATCATGGCCTCGAGCAGGGGCAGGGCCACGCTGACGCCGAGTCCCTTCAGAACCGTCCGTCGGTCGAGTTGCCGATCAGTCAGAAACGCCATGGTGCCAGTCTCCCATCTCGAGCCGTTACGTGCCCGAGTCGTTACGTCCAGTCCTACCCCGTCGCCACGCCCGCCAATCAGTGACGATCCGCCACGGTCTCCGTCGCCAGCGGCACATCCACGCCCATGCGGAACGCCGCACTCCGCGCAATGGCCTGAACGAACGCGCTGATCTTCAGGTCGCGTGCCGCCGCCTCGCGCACAATCTGGCGCACCATCGGCATATCGGCGGCTTCGACCCGGCGCCCCAGCGCATAGGTCATGAGCGCCTCGGTAAAGCTCAGCACGAACGCGTCCTGATGTCCCATCAATGCCCGCCGCAGGCCGGCCGGGCCGTCCATGGGTGTGCCATCGTACAGCTCGCCCGTGGGATCCACCGGCGCGCCGTTGTCCTTGATGCGCCAACGTCCAGTGACGTCGAAGTTCTCGAGGGCCAGGCCCAGCGGATCGATGACCCGGTGGCACGACCGGCACGCCGGATTGGCACGATGCTGCTCCATCCGCTCACGCACGGTCAGCATGCGGGCTTCGGCGTTGGCGTCAGTCTCCTCGAGCGCCGGCACGTTCGGTGGTGGGGCCGGCGGTGGTGATCCCAGCAGAACCTCCATCACCCACTTGCCACGCATGACCGGCGAGGTGCGATCGGCCACCGACGTCAGCAGCAGCACGCTGCCCTTGCCCAGCAGGCCGCGCCGCTCGTCCGGCACGGTCACGCGCATGAACTCGTTGCCCGTCACGTTCGGAATGCCGTAGTGACGCGCCAGCCGGCCGTTGACGAACGTGTGATCCGCCGTCAGCAGATCCGGCACCGTCCGGTCCTCGCGCACCAGGCTGTCGAAAAACAGCTCCGCCTCGCGCACCATCGCCCGGCCGAGCGACCGGTCGAAGTACGGGTAGAGGATGGCGTCTGGCAGAATCTGATCCACGTCGGCCAGCCGCAGCCACTGCGCGGCAAAACGCGTCGCCAGGGCATCGGACCGTGGATCCTCCAACATCCGCCGCACCTGGCGGTCGACGCCCGCGGGCGTGTTCAGGCCGCCCGACTGCGCCACCTTCAGCAACTCCGCGTCGGGACCGCTTCCCCAGATGAAGAACGACAGACGCGACGCCAGCGCCAGCCCCTCGAGACGATACGGACGCCCCGGCACCGCATCCGCCGGCACCGGCTCGAGCCGGAACAGGAACTGCGGGCTCGCCAGGATGGCCTCGAGCGCCGAGGCCACACCAGACTCGAAATCGCCTTCGGCCCGGCCTTCCTTGTAGAAGCCCATCAGCCGATCGAAATCACGATTGGCAACCGGGCGCCGGAACGCCTGCGTGGCCAGGTCGCGGACAATGCGCGACGCACAGGCCTGCTCTTCGGCCGGCGACGTCGGACGGCAGGCAAAGACCTTCTGACGGCTGGCCGTCGGCGACACGCCCGTCACTCGCGAGGGACCCAGGATGGCCATGTCCTTCAGGTGCGGCAGCATCGTCACGCCGAAGTCCACGCCAATCTGCGTGTCGGCCAGCGTGTGATCGATGGGGGCAATCAGATCGTTCACCGGTCCTTCGAAGCGCTGCACGAAGGCGGCCGCTACGCGGTGCGCACCTGCCGTTACATGAACCGCCGGCGTCTTGATCGACATGCCGCCCGTGACGTCGGCCATCTTCGGATTCACGTCGATCAGCGCCACACGTTCGCCGTCGATGGACACTTCTATCTGCTCGCCCATGAACGGACCGCCGAACAGGATGCCGCAGGCGTTGCCGTGCAGTTCGAGTCTCCAGGAATAGTCGCCATCGGCCGGGAAGGTGTGCATCACCGACATCCCACCGCGCGTCCCGAGCGGCGCGCCGTCGACGTGATGCATCTGCGACAACGTCTTCGGCACGCGATAGAGCGCCTCAGCCGATTCGGCGGCCGGATCGCCCACGGCCAGGGCCGTCACCTTGCTGGCCGCGCGCAGATAGGCTTCCATCAGCGTCGGCGAAAACATCTGCGAATCGGCAACGTTGTCGAACCCCGCGCTGATCGTGTCGGCGGGCAGCAATCCCGCGACATCCACGTCGAGGTGCAGCAGGTCGCGCACCGCGCGGGCGTATTCCGCACGATTGAGCCGCTGGAAGACCCGCGCGCCGGGCCGGTTCAGATCCGACGCCCGATCCACGCGCGTTTCGAGCGCCACGGTGAGCGCCGACAATTGCGCCGGAGCCGGACGCCGGGCGCCCGCCGGCGGCATCATGCCGGCTCGCAGCTTGCGGATGATCTTCTCGGTGAGCTCGGCGTCGTCTGCTGCAGCGGCCGCGTCGTAGGACGCCAGCGACAGGCCACCGGCTTTCGCACGGTCGCTGTGACAACTGGCGCAGTACTGCTTGACCATGGCCGTCTGCCCCATCGCGGTGTCGGCCGAATCGGCGGCCGGCGTACGGGACGTCGCGGGCGTCATCGGCGGCAACTGCTGCGCTTCCGCCGGAGGCTGAACCTGAGACGTCTCCTGCTCCACGGCGGGCGCAGGAGAAGCCGGTTCCGGGGTAAATGGCGGGGCGTCGCCCGTTGCCCCGAGGAGGGCCAGGCCGAGCAACGACGCCAGGGACAATGCAAGGGCCAGACGGGTCATAGGCAAAACGCGGTCAGTATAACGTGTAAGGTCCGGCAAATCGTGTCACACGATGTCACATCTGCCGAGGTCTGTAACGTCGTACACCCCTTAATAAGCACAAGTAATTGCAGCCACCACTGCCGGTGATGATCCGGCCCCGTCAGAACACCGGCCGCCAGGTGAAAAACAGCACCGCCATGAACCCCTGAAGCAGAGCGAACGCCGCCACCCAGGCCGTGCGCTGCCGGGCCGGAATGACGGCCGCGAGCCATAGAAAAATCGGAAACAGCACGCTGGTGAACCGCCCGATCGACAGCAGCCCGCCCATCGCCAGCGGCGGCAGCACCATGACCAGCAACAGCACTGCGTACGGCAGCCCGAAACGGCGAAACACCGGCCAGACGGCCGTCATGGTCAGCAGTGCCGCCAGAAAATAGCTGAGATCGATGGGCTGTGTCGTGACGTAGGCATAGAGTCCGTGGTCCGCCACGAACGAGATGCGGTCCGTCACCACCGTGTACAGGGGCCGATACTCGCGCCCCCAGGCGGCAGCATTCTGCGCCGCCCACTGAAAAGGGTTTCCCGTCAGGAACAG
>CAZZGM010000129.1:0-8182 GCA_964653955.1 uncultured Bifidobacteriaceae bacterium
CCTGCTGGACGAGTTCGTGCCGCTGCCCAATGCGCCCGGGAGCCGCTACATCCTGTCGCCCACGGTCAATGACGTGCGCGATCAGTTCGGTCTGCGGGTGGATTACCAGTTGGGCGGCAACCAGTCGCTGCTCGGCCGCTACATGCGGAGCGACACGGAGCGGACTACGCCGCGCGTGATTGCCGCCGTGGATCAGCGGGCGCTGGCGACGCTCCAGGACGTGATGGTGTCGCACAACTACGTCATCAGCTCGAACGTCATCAACCAGGCGCGGTTTTCCATCAACCGCATCAGCGCCAATCCCGCGGTGACGAGCGGTCTCAGCCCGCAGGTCTATGGCATCAACCTGGCCAACACCAACCCGCGCGCGGCCGGCCTGCCGTCGATTGGCGTGCAGGGCTTCTTCGGCGGCGGCGTGTCGGCGCTGGGCGATCCGCAGCAGCCGTTCGTCAACCGCGTGAACCACGTGTGGCAGGCGGCCAACGACCTCACCTGGGTGCGCGGCCGGCACTCGCTCAAGTTCGGTGTCGACGTCCGCCGCGAGGCCATGCAGATTGCCTCCGTCAACCGCCCGAACGGCGACCTGACGTTCAACGGTGTGATTACCGGCAACCCGATGGCCGATTTCCTGCTGGGGTTGCCCGCGCAGGTGCGCGCCACCACCACGCAGACGGTGCAGGACGGCTACGGCTGGCTGTTTGCCGGCTACGCCCAGGACGAGTTCCGCGTGACGCCCAGCCTGACGCTCAGCTACGGCGTGCGGTATGAACTGCCGACGCCGTTCATCGACCGGAACGACGCCATCACCAGTTTCCGGACGGGCATGCAGTCACAGGTGTACCCGAATGCGCCGGCCGGTCTGGTGTACCCCGGGGATCCGGGAATACCGCGTGGCGTGGTGCCGACCGACAAGAACAACTTCGCGCCGCGTGTGTCGGTGGCGTGGGATCCGTTCGGCGACGGGCGGACGAGCATCCGTTCGGCGTTTGGCGTGTTCTACGACGCGCTGGCCGGCCAGGGCGACTTCTTCCAGAGCGGCGTGCTGTCACCGCCGTTCACGCCGCTGGTGGAACTCAACACGCCGACGCCCATCACGCTGGCCGATCCGCTGGCCGCCGTTGCGGGGCCGCCCAATCCGTTCCCGCCGGCGCTGACGATTATCGGCTGGGGTGACCAGTTCAAGTCGCCCATGGCCTATCACTTCAACGTGGGCGTCCAGCGTCAGTTGGGCCGTCGATTCGGGACCGAAGTGGCCTACGTGGGCTCGCGCGGGTTCAACCTGCCCATCTTCATGGAGGTGAATCCAGGGCTCTACACGCCGGGACAGACGACGCGCGGCGCCCGTCTGATGCCGGCCTATTCGCTGGTGCGTCCCACGTTCTCGGCCGCACAGTCGTGGTTCGACTCGCTGCAGACCAGCGTGCGCATGCTGCCGACGCGCGGGCTGAACTTCCTGGCGTCCTACACGCTGGGCAAGGCCACCGACCACGTGTCGGGTCTGAACATCGGCGGCGAACCGCGTCCGGTGTTGCCGGTGGTGCAGGGCGATCAGGCCAGCCTCGATCGTGCGCTGGCGGCGGAGAAGGGGCCGGCGCTCTTCGACGTGCGGCACCGCTTCGTGTTGAGCTTTGGCTACGAACTGCCGCGCCTCACCGAGCAGCCAGCCATCGTTCGTTACGTGGCCGGCGGCTGGCAGTTGAACGGCATCTATCAGGCGCAGACGGGCACGCCGTTGCCGATTTCGCTCGGTACGGTTCTCGACATCCGCTACATGACGAATCGTCCGGACATGACCTGCAATCCGAACGACGGTCCGAAGACCACGCAGCAGTACTTCGATACGAGCTGCTTCCGCGCGCTGTCGCTGGCCGAGACGGGCGAACGCCCGGGCAGCGTTGGCCGCAACACGGTGCGCGGGCCGGGGTTCCAGCGGACGGACCTGTCGATTTTCAAGAACTTCGACTTCGGCGGCCGTCAGCGTATCCAGGCGCGTATCGAGGCGTTCAACCTGTTCAACCAGGCGCGGTTTGGTCAGCCCATCGGTACGTTTGGCGCGGCAAACTTCGGGCAGATCCAGACGGCCGAGGACGGACGCATCATCCAGCTGGCCGTGCGCTACAGCTTCTGACGGCTGCGCCGCGCTTCGCGCAGGCCAGCGAGCGGCGGTTCGTGGTTCGCGACGCAGCGGCAATCAGGAGACGGCCGGAGCGGAGTCGCTATCCGTCCCGGTCGTTTCGTATTTCGGCGCGGCCGGCCTCGAGGCTGCGGGGCTGCGACGGCCCCTCACGGCGCGCATGTTCGCGCGTGACTTGCAGGGGGCGGTGAGCGTTACCAGGTCACCCGGTGCGCTACTGCTATCCGGCGCGGTCCGCCCGTTGGTGTTACCGCTCTGTGCGTCGTGTCTACCGTGAGCAGCGCGTCGATACCCGCACCGATGCCCGCGCCCATGGCCGTTCCAAGAACCAAACCGAGGGCTCTCATTCCTGGACATCGTTCGGCTGCGTTGGGGCAGTCGGCTATTTGTGTGCCAAACACCGACATCAGTCCGACGACAGTCGCGCCGATGATCATGCCGTTCTTCAGTGAGTCGCGCCTGGGTACTGTTGTCTGGCCATTGTCCTGCACGGCGTTCGTGTTGGCCGGCACGTCGACGGCGAGGTGTTCGACGAGTGAGCCGATGTTGCGCAGCAGACCGTTGTCCGGTGCGTATTCGTGCGCGTCGAGCGCCACTGCCGGCATGTCCGGGACCGATTGTGCCGCTGCCGTCGGTGACCACGCGAGAACGGGCGCGGTCAGCGCCAGCGTGCACAAGACAGACCGAAGCGTTCGTCGGCGACTCGTCATTACGTTCTCCCCGCGATTGATATGGTCCAGTCTGCCAGCACTGCCACCCGTAATATCAAAGATCGTAACGGTCGAGGTTCGTGGGCACTGTCTTGAGCTGGAGCGGGTTCTGACGTTGCAGTGCGCGATCGAGCGCGGACCTGAACGCCGGTGATCGCCCGCAGCAGGACAAGCCGCCGTCGTGTCCGTGGCCTGGCGGCGAACAGACACTGCGAACAGTCATGGCCTGTCATCGCACGGCGGGGTGTCGCGGCCGCCCGTCGACCGTTGCGGACCGCCGTGTACGAAAACCGACAACCGGTGCGGTCGGGTTCCACTCGGCACTGTTTGAGCCGCGGCGAAGCCAGGGCGAGTTTGCCCAAGTGCTTTGTCATGCCAGACGCACCGGTTGACCGGCGGACCGCGCCGGGCGGCGGGCGGCCACGACACCCGCCGTGCGGCCTCGGGCGCGAGCGTGCAGATGCTCTGATCCCACCAGAGACGCAGGCGACCGGCGGACCGCGCCGGGCGGCGGGCGGCCACGATACCCCGTCGTGCGGCCCCGGGCGCGAGCGTGCAGATGCTGTGATCCCACCAGAGACGCAGCCGACCGGCGGCCCGCGCCGGGCGGCGGGCGACCACGACACCCGCCGTGCGCCGTCGGACGTGAGCGCGCGGATGCGTGATCGTGATTCGTAACTTGTGTCCGCTGCGCTCTTCATGATCAGATGAAGCCGTGCAGCGCAGACGTTTTATCACGCAGGGCCTCGGACTTGTCGCAGCGACATCAGTGCCGCGGTGGACGTCGGCGCAGGCGCCGGCGGTGATCACGTCAGACAAGGCGCGTCCGCGCATCGACTACGGTGTGTCGGCCGGTGACCCGATTGGCGGCCGTGCCATTGTCTGGGCGCACGTGGATCGGCCGGCACGGATGACCGTGGAGTATGCCACCACCGAGTCGTTTGCCAACGCCAGGCGCGTGCACGGGCCGCTGGCCACGCCCGATACCGGACTCACCGCGCGCACCACCATTGGTGATCTCGCGCCAGGCCAGCAGGTGTTTTATCGGGTTCGCTTCGAGGATCCGGACGATGGCCGTGTGGTGAGTGAGGCGGTGGAAGGTCGTTTCCGGACGGCGCCCGTGGCAGGGCAGCCCGTGCGTCTGGCGTGGACCGCGGATACGTGCGGGCAGGGCTGGGGCATCGACACGGCCCGCGGCGGCATGCGTCTGTTCGAAACGCTGCGCGCCTCCGATCCGGATCTGTTCCTCAACGTCGGCGACACCATCTATGCCGATCAGCCGCTACGCGAAACGGTGGCGCTGGACGATGGGAGTACGTGGCGGAACGTGGTGACGCCGGCCAAAGAGAAGCCGGCGGAGACACTGGACGAGTTCCGCGGCAATCACCTCTACAACCGCCTCGACGAACACTACCGCCGGCTCGCCGCCGAGGTCGGACTGGTGGCCATGTGGGACGACCACGAGGTGCGCGACAACTGGTATCCCGGCCAGGTACTCGGCGAACGTGCGCCGTATACCGAGAAGCGCATCGACGTGCTGTCCGCCCGTGCGCGCCAGGCGTTTCTCGAACACTACCCCATGGCGCTCGGGCCGGAGTCGCGCATCTATCGCCCCATCCCGTTCGGGCCGCTCGTGGACGTGTTTGCGCTCGACATGCGCAGCCATCGTGCGGCCAACAGCGAGAACCGGCAGACGGCCATGAACGCCGAGACGGCATTTCTCGGCAGCGAGCAGGTACGTTGGCTGGCCGACGCACTCTCGTCTTCCACGGCCACCTGGAAAGTGGTCGCTGCCGACATGCCGCTCGGCCTCATCGTCGGGCACCAGCCAGGTTTTCATGAGGCCGTGGCCAACGGCGATCATGGTGCGCCGCTGGGACGCGAGCTGGAAATTGCCGGCTTGCTGAAAACGTTGAAAGAGCGGCGCGTGCGCAACGTGGTGTGGGTGACTGCTGATGTGCACTACTGCGCGGCGCACCACTACGACCCGGCGCGCGCGACGGGCGTGGACTTCGACCCGTTCTGGGAGTTCATTGCCGGGCCCGCGCATGCCGGCACGTTTGCGCCGCCGCCGCTCGACGGCACGTTCGGCCCGGAGGTGCGCTTCTCGGGCGTGCCGCCGGATCTGCCGCCCAACCGCCCACCGAGTGAGGGGCTGCAGTTTTTCGGCCTGCTCGAAGCGGACCCGAAGACGCGTGCGCTGACCGTGTCGCTGGTGAACACGGCCGGCACGCGTGTGTTCGAGTCGACGTTCGCACCGGTCTAGCGAGGCGGGCTTTGCGGCCACGGTGGGGTCGAAGAAGATCAACACGACCGGTGCCCTGGAGTTTCCGACGTTCTGCGTGTTGTGGGGGGCAACCAGACGCTCAAGAAGGTGGTGAAAGCCGCGGATGCTCCCTGGGGCGCGCCTTGCAGGACGCCGCCGCAAAGGCGTTCAGCAGCAAGTTCGCCGACGCCAACAGCACGAAGGTGATCCGCGGCAACCAGAGCCTGCGAATCTCGACGTAGCGGACTCGCTTTCGCCGGGTTTTCGTGTAGCATCGACTACACACGATTACCCATGGCGGCGCAGCTCCAGACGCAGAAACCGGCTCCCAGGAACGACGAACGCAAGGAAGTGGCGCTTGCCGGGGCGCTTCAGACCCTGGCGCCTGGCCCGGCCGCCGAAACCGAACGCCCCGACACGCCGGACGGCGTGGTCACCGCCGTCCGGCGTATTGCCGCCACACCCGCGGTGTTTGCGCCGTTTCCGGCCACGGTCGACAACCGCCTGCGTGCGGCACTGGCTGCGCGCGGGGCGACGCAGCTCTACAGCCACCAGGCCGAGGCATTTGCTCACGTGGCCGCCGGGCGGAACATCGTGGTCACGACGCCGACGGCATCCGGCAAGACGCTCTGCTACAACCTGCCCGTGCTCGACGCGGTGCTGAAGGATCCGTCCACGCGCGCGTTGTACCTGTTTCCCACCAAGGCGCTGGCGCAGGACCAGATGGCCGAACTGCACGAGCTGGTTGGGAAAATCACCGAAGCCGGCGGCGGCGAGATTGGTGTGCACACCTACGACGGCGATACGCCGCAGGACGCCCGCCGCACCATCCGCACGCGCGCGCACGTCGTGATGAGCAATCCCGACATGTTGCACGCCGGCATCCTGCCGCACCATCCGAAGTGGGCGAAGCTGTTCGAGAACCTCCGCTTCGTGATCATCGACGAGCTGCACGCCTATCGCGGCGTGTTCGGCAGCCACCTGGCCAACGTGCTGCGGCGGCTCCAGCGCGTGTGCCGGCACTACGGTTCGGATCCGCAGTTCATCTGTTCGTCTGCGACCATTGCCAACCCCGCGGAGCTCGCCGAGCGGCTCACCGAGCGGCCCTTTGCATTCGTCGAAAAGAGCGGTGCTCCACGCGGCGAAAAGTTCTTCGTCTTCGTCAACCCGCCCATCGTCAATCGCGAGCTGGGCATCCGGCGGTCATATCTCAACGAGTCGAGGCGTGTCGCGGGAGAGTTCCTGAAACGCCACCTGCAGGTCATCCTCTTTGCGCAGAGCCGGCTGGCCACCGAAATTCTCACCACGTACCTGAAGGACGACTTCGAAGACGTCCCGGGCATGCCCGAGAAGATTCGCGGCTACCGGGGAGGTTATCTGCCGCTGCGCCGCCGCGAAATCGAGAAGGGGCTGCGCGAAGGGCAGGTGCGGGGTGTGGTATCGACCAACGCGCTCGAGCTGGGCATCGACATTGGCGCCCTCGACGTCGCGGTGATGGCGGGATATCCGGGCACGATTGCCGCCACATGGCAGCGCGCTGGCCGCGCCGGCCGGCGCGCCGCGCGCTCCGCGGCTGTGATGGTGGCGTCGAGCGCGCCCATCGATCAGTTCGTGGTGCGGCATCCGTCTTATTTCTTCGATGCGCCGCCCGAACACGCGCTGGTAAATCCGGACAACCTCAACATCCTCGTCAACCACGTGAAGTGCGCGGCGTTCGAGCTGCCGTTCACGGCCGTCGAACAGTACGGCCGTGTGGACGTGCAGGAAGTGCTGGCCGTGCTCCAGGAAGCCGGTCTCGTCCACCGCTCCGGCAGTGGCGTAGAGGATGAGGCAGAGGGGCAGTGGCACTGGACGAGCGAGTCGTATCCTGCGGATGCGGTGAGCCTGCGGTCGGTGTCGTCGGACAACTTCGTGGTGGTGGATCAGACCGGCGAACCGAAGGTCATTGCCGAAACGGACTTCACCAGCGCGCTGTCGATGCTCCACCCCAAGGCCATCTACATCATCGAAGGCCGGCTGTTCCAGGTGGAGAAGCTGGACTTCGACGGCCGCAAGGCCTATGTCCGCTCGGTGGACTGCAACTACTACACCGACGCGATCGACTACACCAAGGTCACCATCCTCGACACTTTCGACAAGGACGTGGCCGAGGTGGCACATCACGGCGAAGTGCACGTGGTGTCGCGCGTGGTCGGGTTCAAGAAAATCAAGTTCCACACCAACGAAAATGTCGGCTCGGGTGATCTCGATCTGCCCGAGCAGCAGATGCACACCACGTCGTACTGGCTCGAGGTGCCGGCGCTGGTGATGGGCGCGCTGCCGTTTGCCGTGGACGACCGGCGCGACGGCGTCCGCGGGCTGGCATTTGCCATGAAGAATGTCGCGCAACTGCTGCTGATGTGCGATCAGCGGGACATCGGCCTGTCGGTGAACGCCGGCGAAGAAGAGGTCACCGATACGCCGCGCGTCTTCCTCTACGACGCTTATCCCGGCGGCATCGGCTTCAGTGCGCCGCTCTACGGTATGCACGCGGAGCTGCTGTCGCGGACGCGCGATCTGATTGCCGGCTGCCCCTGCGAACACGGCTGCCCGACGTGCGTGGGGCCGCTGGGCGAAACCGGTCCGCTGGCCAAGGTGGTGGCGCTGCGCCTGCTCGATCACCTGCTGCCGCTGGCACTGGGCGAGAGCGGCATGAGCACATCGCACACGCCGCTTCAGGAGGCGCGGGCGGATGCATTGACCGCGCACGTCGCGGAATCCGCGCTGGATGCACACGCGTCTGATGGCTCCGTGCGCGATGACGCAGTGCCGTTCACACCCGGTGTGGCCGCGGAAGACGAGGTGCCGTTTTAGTGTCCGCGCCGACGCTTGCGGATCGCCTGCGGGGCATCGTTGGTGGTGCGGCACCACGCGTGTCTTCAGAGCCGCCCGCCGCGAACGCACTTGTCACGGTGTCACCCTCCAGAGACGATGGGGCGATGCAGCGCGCGGCGCGTGTGCTGGACGGGAGGGTCGAGACGTCCAGCCTCGGCGCCACCATTGTCGTCGAGCGCCACTACGCTGCGACTGCGC
>CAZZGM010000130.1:0-8071 GCA_964653955.1 uncultured Bifidobacteriaceae bacterium
CCACTTTCGATGGGATGCGCGAGCGGATGCGGATGAACGCGCCGAGTGTGCCGGTGAGCGGGAGCGGCGCCGGCAGGAAGTAGGGGCGCGACGCGTCCACCCCATAACGCAGGCACGCCACGTAGTGGCCCATCTCGTGACAGCCGAGGATGGCCAGGATGGTGAGGCTGTACCACAGCCCGTTCAGATAGAACCGTGGCGTGAGGAAGAGCGAGCGCACCCAGGCCTGGCTTTCTTCCGGGCTCATGGGAGGCATGGGGTCGAACCCCTGCTCGAAGCTGAAGAAGTGACAGCCGCCGACAAAGGTGGTCGACACCACCGTCAGCAGCAGCAGCGCCAGATGCAGCCACGGGCGGCCTGGCCGCACGCGACCACTACCAGATCCGTATTCGGCGGCGGGAGGGGGACCAATGGGCTGGAGCCAGACGGGTGTGATATCCCTGTCGGCGTCCACGGACGGCTGGTCGAGGTGAGGCCCCGGCGGCACGGCTACGAGTGGCCTGTATCGGCGGTTCCTGGAGCGCCCGTTCCGAAGGACCGGGCCGGGACACGCCGTTGAGCGCCAAGGTCGGCACTTGAGGTTTCGTTGATACGGTCCACCGAGGCTACCCGATGTTCTGGAGTTCCTTGCCCGGCTTGAAGCGGATGGTGCGTCCGGGCGGGATGCGCACTTCTTTGCCCGTACGGGGGTTGCGGCCGATGCCGCGCTTGCGCGGCTTCACCTGAAACACGCCAAAGCCCCGCAGCTCAATACGTTCGCCACGCTGCATCGAATGCCGCATCGCCTCGAACACCGCGTCGACGGCCAGTTCGGCCTTCACCTTGGTGATTTCGGCGACCTTCGACACTTCATTGACGATGTCGACCTTGATCATGCGATGGCGTTGCTCCTGATCCGTGCAAGTATCGTAATCGCAAGCACTTACGAGTGTCAAACCGCAAGTCCTTGAGTACCTGTAAGATCGGGGGACTACCGTGGCCCAGCGCTCTCAGCCCACCGTCGTGCTCGTTGGTCGACCGAATGTCGGTAAATCTACTCTTTTCAACAGGTTAAGCGGAACCAGGCGATCCATCGTGGCGCCCGTGGCCGGGACCACCCGCGACGTGATCAGCCAGGTCGTGGTTCTGGATGGCCGCGAGGTCCAGCTCACCGATACGGGCGGCATGTTCGGGGCCAGTCAGGACCCGCTGCATCACCTGGTGGTGGAACGTGGCCGGCGGGCACTGGAGCAGGCCGACCTCGTGGTGATGGTGACCGATGGGCGCGAGGGGCTCGTATCGGGCGACGAGGACGTGGCTGCCGCGGCACGGGCCACTGGCGTCCCGGTCGTATTGGCCATCAACAAGACCGACGATCGCCGCGCGCGCGATGGCGCACTCGAACTGTATCGGCTGGGCTTCGACCCCATTGTGGAGGTGAGCGCCGAGCACGGTATGGGCGTCGGCGAGCTGGCGGAGGCCATTGTCGGCCAGCTGCCGGCTTCGGCCCCGGCGGCGCGTGACACGGAAATTCGCGAAACGGCGGTGGCCATCGTCGGCCGGCCCAACGCCGGCAAGTCGTCGCTGGTCAACCGGTTGCTGCGGGAAGAGCGGATGATCGTGTCGGAGGTGCCGGGGACCACGCGCGATTCGGTGGACTCGGTGCTGACGTGGCACCGGAAACAATTCCGGATTGTCGATACGGCGGGCATCCGGCGTCCGGGCAAGGTGGTGCGGGGCGGCCAGGTGGAAACGCTCAGCGTGATGCTGGCCAAACGGGCCATCGAGCGAGCCGATGTGGTGGTGCTGGTGCTCGACGCCACCGAGGGGCCGACGGATCAGGATGGCGCCATTGCCGGCGCGGCCGTGGATGCCGGCCGCGGCGTCATCATCGCGGCCAACAAGTGGGACCTGATGAAGGCCGAGGGCCCCGACGGTTCGAAGGTGTTCGACGAGCAGGTGCGGTTCCACCTGAAGTTTCTCGACTTCGCACCCATCCTCCACATTTCGGCAAAGACCGGCGAGCGTGCGCCCAAGCTGCTCGAGGCCATCGAACGGGTGTCGGCCTCACGCGCGGTGCGCGTGCCGACGGGTGAGCTGAACCGCTTCATGGCCGCCATTACCGCCGGGCACCCGCCCGTCGGGTCGGGACAGCGCAACGTGCGCATTCTGTATGCCGCGCAGACCAGCGTGGCGCCGCCCTCGTTCGTGTTGTTCACCAACGTGGCCACGCGCCTGCACTTCTCGTACATCCGGTTTCTCGAGAACCGGCTGCGCGAAGAGTACGGTTTCGAGGGCACGCCCATCCGCATTGTCGTGCGGCGAAGACGGGCGAAAGGCGCGGCCGAAGCGCGCTGACGTGGGGTATACTCACTGGGTTCACATGGCAGCGCCCAAGCGGGAGCTTCTCAAGGCCGCCGAGGTCTGCGAGATCGCGAACGTGCAGCCCTATGTGCTGCGGTCCTGGGAAGCGGAGTTTCCGCAACTCGGGCGGCCCTCGTCTGGTGGTGGTCCGCGTGTCTACGGGCGGTCGGACGTGGAGATGGTGCTGCGGGTCAAGTCGCTGGTGTTTGGCGAAGGCCTGACGCTGGCCGGGGCACGCCGGAGGCTGGAAGAAGCCGACGACGAGCCGGTGGACATGGCAGGACTGCTGCCGCAGCCGGGGTTGAACGACGAGGCCCTGGGGCGGGTGCGGAAGGTGCGCGACGGACTGCGCGGCATTCTCGATTTGTTGTCCGTGGATCCGCGTCCAGACCTGATCCTGTCGTCGCCATCGCCTCGCCGTCAGACGCGCGGACGCCGGCGGAGCGAGAGCCCGGCCCACGAAGCTGCCGCAGTAGAGTGACGCGATAGAGCGTGACGCGGTGGAGTGAACGTCAGTTTCGGGATGTAGCGCAGCCTGGCTAGCGCGCCTGCTTGGGGTGCAGGAGGTCCCGGGTTCGAATCCCGGCATCCCGACCAACCCTCTCTTCCGGACCAGAATCCTGGTTCGGCGTTTCTGTTCAAACTCAAACGGCTCGTATTACGGACGCTGAGCGCGGTGTGTGTGCGGACCGCCAGCACCTGCTGGTGGTCGGTGAGCCGTTCGGCGGCGTGCGCTCAGTAGGGCAGGTCGGAACGCCAACCGTCCGGCGTGGCCAGCACGTGCAACTGCTCGAGGAGAATGGGCGCCTGGCTCCACCACGCCACGCCCAGGAGCAGTACGAGGACGGCCGCCATCAGCCGGCGGCGGCGCGTGAAGCGCGGAGCTTCGGCGGCCGCTCTCACCGCGAATATGGCCAGCGCCGGGACGAGCGGCAGGTGATAGCGGCTTTCACCAAAGCTGGCCACGTGGAGGGCGGACACAATCACCAGCAGCGCCGCGAGATGGCGGCCGGTGAGCGTGTCGAGGAGTCCCGGGCGGCAGAGGCCGGCCACGGCGGCCAGCGCCAGCAGCGGGAAGCTGACCAGCAGCGCGGCTCCCCACGTCCACACCGTTCGCGGTGCCCGCTCGCCGAAGGCGGATGACGTGTAGACCCACGCGTGCTCGCGGCCTTCGAGTCCCCACAGGTAACCAATTTTCGAAGGAACGAGCCGCAGCCACGCGGCGGGATTGTCCAGCGTCCACGCGAGGCTGTGCTGCATGGCCCAGCGGTTACGTGTGGCCTCGTCCGGATACCCGCGCAGGTAGGTGTCCTGCATCCACTGCAGGTCTTCGATTTCGAGGCGTCCGGTGGCGCGTGGGTTGTGGCCGGCCAGCATGTTGAACGCAGATGACGAGTCGAGCATGGGGCCGCCGGAGGTGCGCGTCGTGAACACGGACCACGGCGTCAGCGTGAGGAGGAACGTTGCCGCCACGAGCGCGCCTGGCAGCAGGCGGCGCGCGAGCGCACCGCGGCCATGCCCGTTCGGCCCGGGGCTCTCGTGCTGGCCACTGGGGGACGTGGCGAGTGGCCAGCAGGCGGCCAGCGCCAGCGTCGGTACGAGGCTGAGGCCGAGCGAGCGGGTGAGCGCGGAGAGGCCGGCCAGTACACCGGCGGTCAGTGAGCGTGCGGGCGTTGTCTCGCGCGCGACGATGAGGGCCGCCAGCATCAGACACGTGTACAGCCCCTCGGGCATCAGGTAGGACGAGGACAGAATCAGGCCTGGATAGAGCGCGACGATGAGGCCGGCGGCAATCGCGCCACGTCGTCCGACCAGCGGCGCGGCCAGCACGCTGGTGAGCACGGCTGCGAGGGCGCCAATCGGTGCGTTGGCCAGGCGGGCCGTGGCGACGTCGTCCCACGGCAGCGCATAGAGCAGGGCCAGCAACAGCGGATAACCCGGGCCGCGCCACGAGTCCCCCATGGTGCCGGTCTCCAGCAGTTGCAGCGCGCGAACGTGGTACTCGTGCATGTCAGCAAACAGTGGAGCGTCGAGCGTGGCCAGCACGACGAGCAGGCGCGGTACGAACGCGACGGCCGCAACCAGCAGCAGACCCCTGGCGGGCACGGCGGAACGAAGCGGGGCAGGACCAGACGTCATGTGGAGGAGCGGGACCGCGCCGAGCCGATGGGGAAACGGGCGGTGCGGCTCAGCAGAGTACCACGGCGCCGCGCGCTGACTGGCACGCCGTGAATCCGTTGTGCTAGCGTTAGGCGTTCCCGCTCGGTGGGAACGTTCACGCAGAGAATTTCATGAACAAAAATGGCATTGTCGCTGTCGTCGTCGTAGTGACGGCAGTTGTCCTCGTCGGCCTGTGGGTCATGCGGAGCGGCGAGTCGCGCCCTGGCGGGCGCCGCTTCGACTGCACCGCGCCGCCACTGGCGCCAACGAACCTGGTGTATTCGAAAGATGACGGTCGCGTGCAGGGCACCTGGGAAGCGCCTGCCGGCGAGAACCCACCCACGACCTACGTCATCGAGGTGGGGAGCCGCGCCGGCGTGAACGATCAGGGGACCTACGTGGTACCGGCATCGCAGACGTCCTTTGGCGACCAGACGCCGCCGGGCACCTATTACGCGCGTGTCTACGCGCGGAACGCCTGCGGCACCAGCCCCGCGTCGAACGAAGTCAGCGTCACGGTACCCTGAGCGGAGCGGGCGCTTCGGAGATCGACGAAGCAGTCCAGTGGAGTGTAACAGCTGAATTGGCAGCGGCCGTTCCGTAGGAACGGGCCCTTTAGGAATCGACCAGACAGTTCACTAATAGGCACCGTTGACGGCACGCGCCCCGGACGGCTCGTTCCGCACGGGCGCGCCTGTCGCGCGCGTCTGGCCTCGTGCCATCGCCTCCACCGGCCGACCCGTCATGCGTATTGTGTATCTGCCCGGCGTTGCCCTTGTCGCCGCAGCGCTGGGCCTTGCGTTCGTCCAGCCTCCGGATGCCGCGCTCCGTGTCTACGCGGATCGGGTGTATCCCGCCTTTCAGGGCTGGATGACGTCGGTGTCCAACCGGACACCGCTACCGCTGTTCGACCTCACGTGCGCGCTCGTCATCCTCGGCCTCCTGCTGCTGTGGGGACGAACGCTGGCGCAGGCGCGGCGGCCACGCCAACGCTGGCGCAGCGTTGGCCGCGGCGTGGTGGTGACCGTGGTGGTTGCCGCCTCGCTCTACATCTGGTTCACCGCCGCCTGGGGCTGGCACTACCGTCGTCCTGGCGTCGACACGGTGCTCGTCGCGTTCGACCGTGATGCGGCGACGCCCGCGGCCGTTCGTGCGCTGGCCGAACGGGCCGTGCGCGAGGCTACCGAACTCTACACACCCGCGCATGCCCAGGGGTTCCCGCAGGCCGGCGAGGTGCCGGAGGCGCTGCTGGCGTCGTTTCGCCGGGTGGAGCAGCGGCTGGGGCGCACGGGACCACTCACGCCCTCCCGCCCGAAACGTCCGCTCACCGCACCTTACATGCGAGCGGTTGGCGTGACCGGTATGCTGGCGCCGTTTTTTCTGGAGACGTACCTGAACCCGGACATGACCGGACCGGAGCGGCCGTATGTGCTGGCTCACGAATGGGCGCACCTGGCGGGCTATGCCCCCGAGGAAGATGCCAGCTTCGTGGGCACGGCGGCCGCGCTCGGCGCGGACGTGGCGTCACGTTACAGCGCGTGGTTGTTTCTGGTGGCCGAGTCGGTGAGCCGGCTGCACCCGGCCACGAGAGCGCTGGTCTGGCCGGCGCTCGGTGAGGGGCCGCGGCGGGATCTCGAAGCCATTGCCGCCCGCGATGCCCTGCGGGTGCGATGGCTCGACCGGGCGAGCTGGCAGGTCTACGATCGGGCGATCAAATCGCAGGGCGCCGAAGCCGGCGTGGCCGGTTATGGCCGTGTCATCGAACTGGTGCTGGGCAGCGGCTGGCTCGACGAGGAGCGCAAGTGAGCGTGACGCGGGTGCTGCAGGTGGATGCCGCCGAGCTCGAAACGGCGACCGGAGGGGAAGCCGCGATCAGGGTCATCGAGGAAGCGGCAGCGGTGATCCGCCGTGGCGGCCTGGTGGCGTTTCCTACCGAGACGGTGTACGGCCTGGGCGCGGCGGCCTTGGACGCCCGCGCCGTGGATGGGATTTTCACAGCCAAGGGACGTCCTTCCACGGATCCGCTCATCGTGCACCTCGCCGATGCGGGGCAGTTGGGCACGGTGGCGTCCGAGGTGACGTCCGAGGCGCGGCGACTGGCCGACGTGTTCTGGCCCGGGCCGCTGACGCTGGTGCTGGCCCGGCAGCCGGCCGTGCCGGATCGTGTCACCGCGGGGAAGTCCACCGTGGCCGTGCGCGTGCCGTCACACCCCGTGGCCCACGCGCTTCTTGTGGCATGCGGTGTTCCCGTGGCGGCGCCCAGCGCCAACCGGTTTTCGCGGCCCAGTCCCACGAGAGCCGAACATGTGCTGGCCGAACTCGACGGCCTGGTGGACATCGTGCTCGATGGCGGGGCGACGCCCATTGGCGTGGAGTCCACCATTGTCGATTGCAGCGTTTCGCCGCCGGTGCTGCTGAGGCCGGGCGGGATTACGCGTGAGCAACTGGAAGCGGTCGTGCCCGATGTCGTGGTCCTGGAGCGGTACGGACGGGCCGACGAGGCGCAGCTCGCGCCTGGTCAGTTGCTGCGCCACTACGCGCCCTCGGCACGCGTCACCGTTTATACCGGTCCTGCGGCAGCCGTGCAGGCTCGTCTGGCGGCCGAAGCACGGCACCTGGCGGGCGCGGGCACGCGGGTCGGCATTCTGGTGTTCGAGGAGGACGCCGTGGTCCTGGCCCCCTCGCTGGCGGCGCTGGCGTCGAGCGGACGTGTCCGGTTGCGGACGTTCGGACGCCGCGACGATGTGGCGGCGTCCGCCCACGCCTTGTTCGACGTGCTGCGCCAGTTCGAACACGACGGGGTGGATGTCATCCTGGCGGCCGCGCCGCCCGTGGAAGGGCTGGGCGCAGCCGTCCTGGATCGCCTGACGAGGGCGGCGGAAGGCCGGGTGGTGGGACTTTAGAAGGCATAAGGCAAAAGGCGGAAGGCAAAAGACGAATCGGCCTTCTGCCTTGCTCCTTCTGCCTTTTGCCTTATCTTTTCAGCTCCCCGCGTCTGAGTTGGCGATACATCTCCAGCGCGTCGCGGAGGATCTGTACCGCGTCGGTCGCACCGAGGAAGTCTTCCACCACGACCTGCTTGTTCTCCAGGATCTTGTAGTCCTCGAAGAAACGTTTGATTTCCCGCAGCATGTAGGCGGGCAGGGCCTTGTAGTCGGCGTAGTCGGTAAATGCCGGGTCCTTGGTGCTGACCGCGATGATCTTGTCGTCGATCCCTTTCTCGTCGCGCATGCGCATCACGCCAAGCGCGCGTGCCTCGACAATGGTGAGCGGATCCACCGGGGCCTGGCCAAGCACCAGGGCGTCGAGCGGATCCCAGTCGTCACAATAGGTGCGGGGGATGAAGCCGTAGTTAGCCGGGTAGTGCACGGCGCTATGAAGTACCCGGTCCAGACGAAGCAGGCCGGTTTCCTTGTCCAACTCGTATTTGTTCTTGCTGCCCATCGGAACTTCGATGACGACCGGGAAGTCCGCCTCGATCAGATGGTCGTCCACGTACACGTCGTGCCATGCATGCATCCCTTGATCATAGATGACTGCAATCTGTTAATATCGCCCCGTTTTAGGG